>CAMATG010000067.1 GCA_945860645.1 Candidatus Sulfopaludibacter sp. SbA3
CGGGCGAGTTTAAAGACAGCGCGCTGATGAAGGCCTTCGGCCAGGCGGGCGCCGGTGTCTTCGCCGCGCCGGCCGCGATTGAAAAGGAGATTCGCACCCAGTACCGGTGTGGAGTCATCGGCGTTGTGGAGGCCGTTACCGAGAGTTACTACGCCATCTCTGTGGAGCGAAGGTTGAAGCATCCGGCGGTGGCGGCCATCTGCGAGGCGGCTCGGGGGCAGCTTTTCGCGCGTCCGGCAATACATCGGAAATAGCGATCTGTTGTAGCTAAAACATCTATTTGTAGAATATGTTGGTTCACTCTACTCTGGGAAGCGTAGGGCCGATACATCGTGGTCCTAACATCAAAATCCTACCGGAGTCGACTCATGCGTTCCATTCTTTTCGCTGTAAATTGCCTGGTTTTCGCCGCTCTACCCGCCGTTGCGCTGGAAAAGGAACTGGTCAATCAGATCGTCCAATCGGCCCAGAACATCGGTCGCGACGCAACCAACGTGAACCAGGCGTTGAAGTCCAAGAAATTTGACGCCGCCACCGTCACCAAGAACATCGAGGCCATGGAAGCCGACATCGCCGCGCTCCACGAAGTGGTCAGTAAGTTTGAAGCTACGAACCCCAGCCTCAGCGAGCGGGATCGCGCCGACTGGAAATTGCTCAAGGACAAAGTCCAACTCATCGAGATCATGCACGGCCAGAAGAAGAAGCTCGCCGCCGAGGACTTCTCAAAGAACCGCTCGCTTGTCCGCGCTCATGCCACCGGTTTGGCGCAGCGGGCCAAGCGGCTGCAGGCGACAGCTGAAAAGCTCAGCCGCAGTTGATGCCGTTGACACCCGCCCTGTCCGCGAGGAAGACCCAATGAAAAAGAAGAAACTACCTATCGCAGAACCCCCTGCCGCACCGCCCCCGGCACATGCCGACATCGCAGCCCTGGCGCACTCCTATTGGGAGGCGGAGGGTTGCCCGGAGGGCGCCGAGTGGCGACATTGGTTGCAGGCCGAAGCCGCGCTCAGCGGCGGCGCCAAGTCCGATCCCAAAGGTGATGAATGAAACCGTCCCTATTGTTCGTTTTGACTCTCGCCTGCTTCGGCAATCCCCAACTGCGGGATTTCAGCCGGCTCTATCAATCGCTCGTTGAACGGGTTGACCCGGCGGTGGTGCAAGTGGTCACCACCGGGTTCTCCCCCACTGGCGATGGCACACCCGTCCTCAGCGCCAAGCGCGGAACCGGTTCGGGTGTGCTGGTGGATGCCAGCGGCTATATCGTCACTAACGCGCACGTCGTCGGCGAGGTGCGCCGCGTACAGGTACTTCTGCCGCTCCTCACCGACGAGCGCCGACGGCCGGGCGCCCGTCTCAAGCCTGGTGGAAAACTGGTCCCGGCCGAGGTGATCGGCCTGGACCGGGAGACCGACATCGCGATTCTCAAAATCGCCGGCACCGGCTATCCATTTCTGCCCTTCGCCGATTCTGATCTGCTTCGCCAGGGGCAACTGGTGTTTGCCTTCGGCAGCCCCTACGGATTGGATAATTCGGTGACGATGGGTGTCATCAGTTCGGTGTCGCGCCAGGTTCGTCCGGAAGATCCGATGGCCTACATTCAGACCGACGCCTCCATCAATCCGGGCAATAGCGGCGGCCCGCTGGTGGATGCCGATGGCGCCGTGGCCGGCATCAACACCTTCATCCTCTCCCGCTCCGGCGGGCACGAAGGTGTCGGGTTCGCCGCGCCGGCAAACATCGTGAGACAGGTTTACGAACAGATTCGCGCCGAAGGCCGCGTGCGTCGCGGTCAGATCGGCGTGCTGCCGCAAACCATCACGCCCGATCTCGCCGCCGCGTTGAAGCTCTCTACCGATTGGGGCGTCATCCTCTCCGACGTCGTGCCCGGCGGCGCCGCCGAAACGGCCGGCTTGCGCGTCAACGACATCATCCTCCGTGCCGATGGGAAAGTGCTTGAGACCGCCCGGCAGTTCGGCGCCACCATTTACCAGAAGGCCGGCAAGCAGATGGAAGTGGAGATCCTGCGCGGGGAACAGCCACTGACGTTCCAAGTCGCCGTGCTCGAGCGGCCCAAGGATCCGGACCGCATCTTGTCTCTGGTCCGCGGTGACAGCAACGCGGTGCCCCAGTTGGGCATCCTGGCCGTCGATCTCGACGCCCGGGTGACGCCGCTGCTGCCGTCGCTACGCCGCCTGTCTGGTGTCGTCGTCGCCGGTATCGTCATCCAGATCAGAGGCGCCGAAGACGTCCTCCATGCCGGTGACGTGATCTATTCGCTCAACGGTCAGCCCGTGCATTCCCTCGCCGAGCTGAAGACGGCGGCAGCCACGTTGCGCCACGGACAACCTGTTGCTCTCTACGTTGAACGTCTCGGCCAATTGCAGTACCTGCTTCTGGACGCCGAGTAACCAATGTCAACTCCGTCCCAGTGCCCTACAAACGGGCGCCGGAGCCGGCAGCAGCGCCAGCGCCAACCGCCCGGTTAACACACAAACGAACGTGACCGCCAAGGGCATGGTGTAACTTCCCGACGACGCCCACAGCAACGACAGCAGGGAAGGGAACCACGTCTGCCCCACCGTGTTCACCGGCACAATGATACCCATCACCCGTCCCAACGATTTGCCCCCGTAAAAATCGGTCGCCAACAACGGCACCATGAGCGAATCGGAACTGATTCCCAATCCAAACGCGATGCCAAACACGTAGGGAACGTACGGCCGGTCCAGCCATAGCAGCAGCGGCATGGACCCGGCCATCAGCGCGAAGGCGACCGAAATCACCCGCCGCTTCGGAAACCGCTCCGCCCCCCACGCGAACAGGAATCGCCCCGCCGCGCCCGCCGTCAACATCGCCATCAGCGTCCAGCCGAACACGGCGTCCAACCGCGCCTGCTCCCCGTAGCCCGCCTCCCGGAAAATCAGCTTCAAGTGCTGACTCACGCCGCCAATGCCGGCAATCGAAATCGTGCTGCCCAGGAGCAATAGCCAGAACGGCCGGTCCCACTGGAACGCCGGTTCGCCACTGCGCGCCGCCGCCGGCTGTATTCGAATGTCGGGCAGTCCGAAAATCGCCACGGGCACAGCCAACAGCATGACCCCGCCCATGGCCAGCAACGCACCACGGAACCCGAGTGCCGCCGTCAAGGGCCGCGCCAACAGCGCCACCGACACCGCCCCCAACGCGCTGATCCCGAAAAACGACACCGCGAACGCCCGCCCGCGCTTCAACCCGAAGATCTCGGAGAGCAGAATCTGGTGCGCGAGCGGCCCGGCAAACGTCCATCCGGCCATGTACAGAAGCCACACCGCGTAGTATCCGGCCAGCCCGCCGCCCATCGCGCCGAACCCCGACATGGCCGCCGCGCACACCGCTGCTCCGCAGATGATGCCCCGCTTCGGAGGCACCCGCGGCACCAGCCATGGCCCGGCTAGCAGCGTGACAAACGTGCCCACCGGCAGCCCCAGCATCATCGCCGCGCGGGACCACCCGTAGGCTGCCTCAAAGTAGTCGTAGAAGAACGGAATCCCGTAGTACGGAATCCCCACGATCAAGCCCAAAATCAGGCTCGACGCCATCGCCACGCCCCACGGCGCGCCACCGGTTCGCTCCGTCACCAACTAATCCCGCAAGAACCGGGCCGCCTCTTCGGGCGGGGTGGGGTTGATGAAGAACTCCGTCCCCCATTCGAAACCCGCCACACGCGTCAGTTTCGGAATGATTTCCACGTGCCAGTGGTAGTGCGAATACCCGGGCTCCTGCACCGGCGCGGTATGGATGATCAGGTTATACGCCGGCCGCTCCAGCACGCGGTCCATCCTCTTCAGCACCGATTTCACCATCCACGCCAGGTTGTAGACCTCACGCTCCTGAATATTTTCGAAGTGCGAATCGTGGCGGAACGGGATGATCCACGTTTCAAAAGGGAAGCGCGAGGCGAACGGGCACGTGGTCAGAAACTCTTCCGTCTGCAGCACCACGCGCTCGCCGTCGCGCACCTCCTGCCGTAAAATATCGCAGTAGACGCAACGCTCCTTAAAATCGAAATACTTCCGTGCGCCGTCCAACTCTTCCTGCGCCCGCTTCGGCACCACCGGCAGCGCGATGATCTGCGAATGCGGATGTTCCAGGCTGGCCCCGGCCGCTTCTCCATGGTTCTTGAACAGCATCACGTACCGCAGCCGCCGGTCCTTTTTCAGGTCCACCACGCGGTCCCGGAATGCCCAGATGAGCTCGGCCACCTGGCGTTCTTCCATCTCCGCCAGCGTCTTCATGTGGTCCGAACTCTCGATCACCACTTCGTGGGCGCCCACGCCGTTCATTCGGTCGTATAGACCCTCGCCCTGGCGGTCCAGATCACCTTCCACCCGCAGGGCAGGGAATTTGTTCGGTACCACGCGCAGGCTCCACCGGTGATTCCCGCGCAGTCCCTCGGTGGAATACGCCAACACTTCCGGCGGCGTCTTATCCTCGTTCCCTGGGCAGAACGGGCAGAACCGCGTCCCGGTCATCACCACGCTTTCCTGTTTGAAGTCCGAAGGACGGCGCGCGCGGTCGGTGCTGATAATCACCCAGCGCCCAGTGATAGGATCCTTGCGTAGTTCAGGCATGAACTCCCTATTATAGGGATCAAACCGGCAAACGCCCGCCCAGGGTATAGACGTCCCTGTGGTACTCAACTGTCTCGGTCGCCCCGATCACCACCGTGATCACGTCGAACCGCACCGCCATCTCCAGCATCTCCGCCCGCTTGATCCACGCGCGCGCCGCCTGCCCGATGTGCCAGGCCTTTTCCTGGTTCACCGCGCGCAGGGGATGGCTTACCTCGTCCGACGACCTCGTCTTCACTTCCACCACCACGAGGGTCTCCCCGTCGAGGGCCACCATGTCGATCTCCAGTTTCCGCATCGGGTGCCGGTAGTTCCGCGCCACCACGCGCCACCCCATCTCCTGCTCCACAAAACGGTGCGCCAGGTCCTCCCCGCGCCGCGCCAACACCATGTGCGGCGCTTCGCGCCGCTGGCGCCCCGCGTGCCGCATCAGGTCCAACAGGGGCGTAATCGAAAAATGCGAGGTCCGGCTCACACTCTAACAGTGGCCGCCGCGCGGGAAAATTCTCACTCCGGCGACTTCACAACCTCTAAAAAAGCGCGGGCCGCATGGCTCAACGCCCGTCGCTTCGGCGTCACCAGGTGCACCTTCCGCTCCACGTTCAATTCTTCAATCCGCACTTCACAGAGCAACCCCTTCTCCACCTCCTGCTCCACGCACATCTTCGGCAGGAACGATACGCCCTCATTGCGCGCCACCATCCGCCGGATCGTCTCCACCGTGGGCATCTCCACGTCCATGTTCAGCGCCACCCGTTGCCGCTGAAACTCCCGCAACACAATCTCCCGATAAGGCGACAAGACGTTATGCGCAATGAACGTCTCCATCCCCAACTCGCTGATCGATACCGTGCCCCGCTGCGCAAACCGGTGCTCCGGGCTCACCACAAACGCCAAATGGTCCGTATAGATCACCTGCGAATGCAGCCGTTCGTCCTGCGGGTCATAGCTGATCACGCCTAGCTCCAACTCTCCGTCGATCAGCTGCCCCGGAATTTTGCTCGAAAGGCTCCGCCGCACCCGGACTTTTACCTTTGGGTACAGCCGCCGGTAGTTGACGATGTGCTGCAGCAAGTAGAGGGACGTCGACTCATTCGCTCCCACAATCAACACGCCCGCCGAGTTGTCCCGCATCTCCGCCAGCGAGTTGCCCATCTCCAGCTCTAGATTTTCAAACCGCCGGGAATAGTCAAACACGATCTTCCCCGCATCCGTCAGCAGCAGCTCTTTGCCCGAACGGTCGATCAACCGCTCCCCCAGCTCAGCTTCCAACCGCTGCACCGCCAGCGATACCGCCGGTTGCGTGCGCAGCAATTTCTCCGCCGCCCGCGAGAAACTCTTCTCCGTCGCCACCGTCTGAAACACCTTCAACGAATGCAATTCCATCCTTATTCGACACTCCCTTCGGATAAGCCAAGTTTATACCATTAGCTTTGCTTATCGGCATGGCTAGTCGAATAAATTTGCTAAATCCGTATTGCACTCCGATAATAAAAAAATCAATCCATCGGGAAGTTGGCCTACCCGCCGCTCCCTCTGGACTACATCGCGGAGGCAACAACCATGAGTCAGCGAGTATACATTTTCGATACCACGTTGCGTGACGGAGAACAGTCCCCGGGCTGCTCCATGACTGTACCTGAGAAGCTCAAGATGGCGGCCAAATTGGTCGACCTCGGCGTCGACATCATGGAGGCCGGTTTCCCCATCGCCTCCATCGGTGACTTCGAAGCCGTGGAAGCCGTCTCCAAGGAGTTCAGCGAAATGCAGGTGGCGGCGCTTGCGCGCTGCACCAAGCTGGACATCGACCGTGCGGCCGAGGCGCTCAAACACACCAAGCGCCCGCGCATCCACACGTTCATGGCGACCAGCGACATCCACCTCCAGTTCAAGTTGAAGAAATCACGCGAACAGGTTCTGGAAGAGGTAGTTAAGTCGGTGACGCTTGCTCGTACCTACTGCGATGACGTCGAATTCTCCGCCGAAGACGCCGCCCGCACGGACCCGGACTATTTGGAACATGTCTCCAAAGCCGCGGTGGCCGCCGGTGCCCGCACCATCAATCTGCCGGACACCGTCGGCTACTCCATCCCCAGCGAATACGCCGCGCTCATCGGCCGCGTCGTGAAGGCGCTTGGCGACACCGCCATCGTCTCCGTTCACTGCCATGACGATCTCGGACTGGCCGTTGCCAACTCGCTCGCCGCCATCGAAGCCGGGGCCCGGCAGATCGAATGCACCATCAACGGCATTGGGGAACGCGCCGGCAACTGCTCGCTCGAAGAGATTGTGATGATCCTGAAAACGCGCGGCGACAAGCTCCCGTATTACACGAACATCAATACGGAACATCTCTTCGCCGCCAGCCAGACGCTGAGCTCCGTCATCACCTTCGGCCCCCAGCCGAATAAAGCCATCGTCGGCGAAAACGCCTTCGCCCACGAAGCCGGCATCCACCAGGACGGCTATTTGAAGAACAAATCTACCTACGAGATCATCGACCCGAAAACGGTTGGCGTCCCGCAAGGTAAACTGGTTCTCGGCAAACATAGCGGCCGCCACGCGCTGAAGGATCGTTGCTCGGATCTGGGTTTTGAACTCACCAAGGAAGAGCTCGATTTCGTCTATCACGGCTTCTGCGAACTGGCCGACCGGGTGAAAGGTGTCCGCAACGACGCCATCGCCAACATCTGCCGCGATGCCAAGAAAGCCCTCGGCGTCAGCGCCTAACCAAGTAAGGATTTCATGCAACTCAACGTACTCACTGTCCCCGGTGACGGTATCGGCACCGAAGTAACCCGCGAAGCGGTCAAGGTCCTCGAAAAGGTCGTCTCCAAGTATGGCCACTCGCTCAAGCTGAGCGATGCCCTGCTCGGCGGCATCGCGATCCACCAGACCGGCTCGCCGTTCCCCGACGACACCGCGCGCAAGGCGCTGGATGCCGACGCTACCCTGATGGGCGCCGTTGGCCTCCCGGAGTTCGACAACGCGCCGCCCGAAAAGCGCCCCGAAAAAGGACTCCTTGGCATTCGCAAGATCCTCGGTGTCTACGCCAACCTTCGCCCGGTGAAGGCTTGGCCGGCGTTGATCGAATCCTCGCCGCTGAAGAACCACATCGTTGAAGGCGTGGACATGATCATCGTCCGCGAATTAAACGGCGGCATCTACTACGGGACTCCGCGCGGCATTGAAGGCTCCGGCGATACGGAACGTGGCACCAACACCATGACCTACACCCGCGCCGAGATTGCCCGCATCACCCGCATGGGCTTCCACCTCGCCCGCGGCCGTAAGAAGAAGCTGACCTCGGTCGACAAGTCGAACGTGCTGGAAACCTCGCAGCTCTGGCGCCGCGTGGTCAACGAAATCGCCCCCGAGTTCCCGGACGTCGAACTCGAACACATCCTGGTCGACAACTGCGCCATGCAGCTCATCCTCCGCCCCAAGCAGTTCGACGTGGTGGTGATGGAGAACATGTTCGGCGACATTCTGAGCGACGAAGGCGCCGTGCTCGCCGGCTCCATCGGCATGCTCCCCAGCGCTTCCATCGGCGAACGCAAGCCCAACGGCGCCTTCGTCGGGCTCTATGAGCCCGTCCACGGTTCGGCCCCCGACATCGCTGGCCAGAACAAGGCCAACCCGCTCGGCGCCATCGGCTCCGTCAGCGCCATGCTCGAATACAGCTTCGGCCTGAAGGAAGAAGCCGCCGCCGTCAACGCCGCCATGGAAGCCGTTCTGAACAGTGGCCGCGTCACCGCGGACCTCAAGCCGAAAGGCACCCCCGCCACCACATCTGAAGTAGGAGACGCTGTCGCCAATGCCATCTAAGCCCCGCACAATCATCGAAAAGGTGTGGGATAACCACATCGTCGCCGAACGCGAAGGCGCTCCGTCGTTGCTCTTCATCGACCTGCACCTGGTCCACGAAGTCACCTCGCCCCAAGCCTTCAGCGGCCTCCGCCAGCGTGGCGTCAAGGTCCGCCGTCCGGACTTGACTTTCTGCACGGTCGATCACTCCACCCCCACCACGCCGCGCAGCCTGCCCATCGTCGATCCCATCGCCGCCACGCAGGTCGCCCAGCTCGAAAAAAACGCCCAGGAATTCGGCATCCCCTACTTCGGTTTCCAGAACCGGGATCAGGGTATCGTCCACGTTATCGGACCGGAAAACGGCCTCACCCAACCGGGTATGACGGTGGTTTGCGGCGATTCCCACACCGCCACCCACGGCGCGTTCGGCGCGTTGGCGTTCGGCATCGGAACCTCCGAAGTCGAAATGGTCCTCGCTGCGCAGACGCTGCTCCAAAAGAAGTCGAAGTCGTATGAAGTCCGCGTCGAAGGCACGCTGAAACCCGGCGTCACGGCGAAGGACATCATCCTCGCCCTCTGCGCCAAAATCGGTATCGGCGGCGGCACCGGCTGCGTGTTTGAATACACGGGCTCGGCCATCCGCGCCCTGTCGATGGAAGAACGCATGACCGTCTGCAACATGTCCATCGAAGCCGGCGCCCGCGCCGGTCTGGTGGCTCCGGACGAAAAGACATTCGAATACCTGAAGGGACGCCGCTTCGCACCGAAAGGCGAGAAGTGGGACGAAGCCGTCGCCAAGTGGAAGGAACTTGTCACCGACGAGGGCGCCACCTACGACCACTCCATCACTATTGATGCCGACTCGCTCGAACCCATGATCACCTTCGGCACCAACCCCGGCATGGGCATGGCCATCAGCGCCAACGTCCCGGACCCGGCCAATGTGACCGATTCGCTCGAACGCGAGTCGCTCCGCAAAGCCCTCGTCTACATGGGCCTCGAAGCCGGTCAGCCGATCGCCGGCCAGAAGATCGACGTGGTCTTCGTTGGCTCCTGCACCAACTCGCGCATGTCCGATCTCCGCGCCGCCGCCGGTGTCCTCAAGGGCCGCAAGGTGTCGCCCTCCGTCCGCACCATGATCGTCCCCGGTTCGCAGGAGATCAAACGCCAGGCCGAAGCCGAAGGTCTGGACCAGATCTTTAAGGACGCCGGCGCCGAATGGCGGGAAGCCGGTTGCTCCATGTGCATCGCTATGAACGGGGATCAACTCACCCCCGGTCAGTACAGCGTGTCCACGTCCAACCGCAACTTCGAAGGCCGCCAGGGCAAGGGCGGGCGCACGTTCCTGGCCAGCCCGCAGACCGCTGCAGCTTCCGCCATCATGGGCGTCGTCACCGACGTTCGGACCCTCGCCTAGAAAGGAATCGCACGATGAAATTTGAATCTACAGTTACGCAGATCCAGGCCGATAACATCGACACGGATCAGATCATTCCCGCGCGCTTCCTGAAGACCATCAGCAAGGACGGCTTGGGCGACCAGCTCTTCTTCGATTGGCGCTACAACGCCGATGGTTCGCCCAAGGCCGACTTCATCCTCAATACCGAAAAGGCCAAGGCGTCGAAAGTCCTCTTCGCCGGCGACAACTTCGGCTGCGGCTCCTCCCGCGAACACGCCCCCTGGGCCCTCACCCAGTACGGGTTCCAAGCGGTTGTCTCCACCAGCTTTGCCGACATCTTCAAGCAGAACTCGCTGAAGAACCGCCTGCTGCCGCTCGTCGTCAGCAAGGAAGTTCACCAACAGCTGCGGGAAGCCCTCGAAGCCAATCCCGACCTCCAGGTCTCCGTCGACGTCGAACCCCAGACCTTCACCTGGCCCGGTGGCCCCGCGGTCACCTTTACCATCGACGCTTTCGCCAAACATTGCCTGCTCGCCGGTGTCGATGAAATCGGTTACGTGCTCCAGCACGAAGCCGACATCGCCGCCTACGAAGCCAAGCGTTTCAGCACCTTGAACACGCTCGTCGGCTAACAGAGTCTTTACCAAAGACCACCCGGGCCCGTCTCCCTACCAGGGGGCGGGCCCGAAGTGTTTTACTTACCCGTCAAATCGATACCCCATCCCCCGCACTGTGACTAAGTGGACCGGCGCAGAAGGGTCTTTTTCCATTTTCTGTCGCAGCCACGTCATGTGTACGTCCACCGTCCGTGTATTCGGCGTCGCGTTGTATCCCCAAACCTCTTTCAGTAGAATGTCCCGGCTAACCACTTCCCCCCGCCGTTGTGCCAGAAACCGGAGCAATTGATACTCTTTTGCCGACAGAGCCACCTCCTGCCCATCCCGCCTTACTACGGCCGCCCTGGCGTCAATTTCGATATCTCCAATTCGTAAGTTCTCCGCCAGTGGTTCTTTCTTCGCCCGGCGTAACAGTGCCTCAATGCGCGCCAGTAACTCAGGTGTATGAAACGGTTTCGGCAAATAGTCATCGGCGCCTATCTTCAACCCTGCCACGCGATCATCCACCTGGCCCCGCGCGGTCAGCATCAGCACGGGGGTATCCACGCCCTCCTCCCGCAGTGTCTGGCAAATGGTGAACCCGTCCATCCCCGGCAACATCACGTCCAATAGGATCAGGTCATACCCCGCCTGGCGCGCCGCCGCCAACCCGCTCAGTCCATCCGCTCGGCTCTCCACCGTAAACCCCTCGGCCGTCAGCCGGTCGGTCAGCGTCAGCCGCAAGCCCGGCTCGTCTTCAATCATCAGTAGCAGTGCCATAAATCACTCACCAGGAATCGTCAAAGTAAAACGCGCCCCACCGTCCGGTTTGTTACTCACCTTCACTCCGCCCCCGTGCGCACGCGCAATCCGGTCCACCAGCGCCAACCCCAATCCAGATCCCTTCCGCTGCTGCGCCCGGCTCTCCACGCCCCTGTAGAAAGCCTCGAACAGGTGCGGTAGATCGGCCGGGGAAATCCCAGGGCCCCGGTCCTCGACCGTAAACACGCCCTTCTCCGCCCGCACGCCCACCCACTTCCCCCCGCCATGGCGTAATGCGTTCTCCACCAGATTCCGCAGCGCCACATGCAGCGCCGCCGGGTCTCCGCTCAATGTTCCGTTCGTGTACGTGACGTCCCATTCACAGCCAACCCGCTCCGCCACCGGCCGCATCTCCCGCTCCAGATTCGCCATTACGTCGGACAACAGGATCGTCCGCTTCTCTAACGGAATCCGCTCCGCCTCAAACTCGCTGAAGCGAAGCACTTGGTCCACCATTCCCGTCAGCCGCGTCCCCTCGTCCCGCACCAGCGCCCCATACTCCCGAACCTTCGCCGGGTCCTTCACGTATCCACCGGCCAGGTTATCGCCCGCAGAGACAATCACCGCCAGCGGCGTCCGTAACTCGTGTGAGACACCCGCCGTAAACTCCAATTGCAAACGCGCCAACCGCTGCGACCGTCGCAAAGCAAACCCCACCGCCACCATCGCCATCGCCAGGAACAACAATGTCACCCCGCTGACCGCCAGATTCCGCACCCGCGTTCGCGAAACGACGCTCTCCAGCGTCCCGTCCCGGTGAGTCGCCTCCAGTCGCCATATCCCAGGCCCGGGAAATCCCACCCCAGGCGGCCGCCCACCTTTCTTCTTCTTCCACCCACCGCGCCCCGGCGGCGGTCCCGGTGGCGCTGGGCCCCGGTTGATATTGCGGAACACGGTTACCGCCACCTCTCCCCCAGCCGGTTCCCTAACCTTCACCGCCCGGATCGTAAACTCGCTCAAATAGATCTCGCCCAACTGTGCTTTCACCAACCGTGGCAAAAACTCTTCCACAATCCTCCGCTCGTCCAACTCCAAGACGACGAATCCCACACGCGATTCCTCTTCGCTAAACGCCGGGCCCAACAACGCCGCCGGTTCGCCGTGGATCGGCCCATCGCGCACCACCATCTCGTTCCACCACCCGGGTACGGCGGCTTCCACCATCCGCCCCTTGCCGGCATCCCACACTTCCGCACGCACCCCTGCTTCCGTTTCCATCGCTCGGAGCACCCGCGACAAGGGCAATGCATCGTCCCCCGGTTGGTAGTTCGCAATCCGCTCCTCCAACGGAAACCCATCTCCGCCCCGCGGTCCCACCAACGTCGCATGCAGTTGCCCCGCCGCCCGGTCGCTATCCGCAGACACCCGTTCCAGCGCCGCCGTCAACTCCCGCGTTCGCCGCTGCTGGTCCGCCTCGGCCACTTCACTAATCCATCGGTACTGCAGCCACGCCAGCGGCAACAGCGCCAGCAGCGCGCCGCCCACCAGAACGTTCACCTGCTTTTCACTCATGCGCATGGGGTGCAGGTCCATTGTCCGCCAGAAAGGGGAACGCCCGTGCGCGACACCTGCCCGATTTAGCCAATCCTTAACCAACTTCCTCCTTCCCGGCCGCGTTCAACCCTGCAGAGGCTGCGAATTATCCGCCGCCCACTCGAAAAGACAAAGGAATTCAAAATGAAAACCCCTCTCGCTCTCGCCCTGTTCGCTGCTGCCGTCAGCTTCGCCCAGCCCCCGTCGGGTGCCCCCGCCTTCACGGAACTGAAAACGTACCTCAACCTCTCCGACACCCAGATGACGTCCATCACTGCCGCCAACAGCGCGGCGCGCACCGCCAACCGCACCCTCGCCGATCAGGCCCACACCAAACAGCAGGCCCTGCAAACCGCCATCGCCAACGGCAGTACGGATGCTACCGGAATCGGCAAAACGGTCCTCGAAATCGCCGCCATTCGTAAACAACTTGATGCCGCCCACACCAAGCTCCGGGAACAGGCCACCAGCTTCCTCTCCGCCGACCAAAAGACGAAACTGAAGGCGCTTGAGGACGCCGAAAAGCTCCGCCCCGCCATCGGCCAGGCCCACGCCCTTGAACTGCTCGCCCCGCCCGCCGGCGGCCCCGGACAGCGCGGCCCCGGCGCCGGTGGTCCCGGTGGGTCCGGTCCTCGCCACTTCCGAAATGGCACCGAATAATTTTGAAATAGAGAGAGAATATTCTTCCCGGATTCACACTATGTAAATGTAAGGCGCAGTTGCACCGCACCTTCCCTCTCTCTCCAAAGTTCCATTCCAGTTCCAAATCCTAACGGCCCGCCGTTTCTCCCAACGGCGGGCCTCTCCTTTTTCGATCCCCCATAATGGTCAAATGCTCCGCTGGTTGCTGACGGCTCTCGCCCTTCTTGTCATCGTCATCATCCTCACCCAGGACTTCCAGGTCTATACCGAACTCGTCTACAGATACACCGGTCACTCCGGTCCCTACAACCCGCCATCCCCTTCTGACAACGCCGCCGATTTCTTCGCTGTCACCTCCGACGGCGAACGCATCCACTACCGCCGCTGGAGTCCCACACAGTCCCCGAAGACCCGGCTCCGCGCCGCCATCCTCAGTCACGGTAACGCCGGTACGATGGACGATTTCGTCACCATCCCCCGCTGGCTCACCTCGCTCGGCATCGCAACGTACGTCTACGACTACCGCGGCTACGGCCTCTCCACCGGCTGGCCCTCCGAGAACGGCATCTACCGCGACGCCGAGGCCATCTACGCCGAAGCCCAGCGCCGCGACAACGCCACACCGGCCACTACCCTCGCCTTCGGCCACTCCCTCGGCGGAGGGCCCTCCGCCTACCTTGCTGAACGTCACAATCTCGCCGTCCTCATCACCGCAGCCACCTACACCAGCGTCCCCGAACGCGCCGCCCTACACCCCTTCTTTGGCCGTCTCTCCCCCTGGGTCTGGACCAACTTTCCCAACCGCGAACGCATCGCCCGCCTCAAAGACACCTGCCTCATCATTCTCCACGCCCATAACGACGACACCATGCCCCTCAAGATGGCCCGCCAACTTTACGAAGCCCACAATCAAAATGCCCACTTTGCCGAACATCCCAGCGCCGGCCATGGTGACATCATCAAGTACGTCCCCGCACTCGCCGGGGCGCTTTTGAATGAATGCGCGATAGAATAGGCTTTCATACCCTAAGGAGTAAGTCCCGTGCCTGAATCCATTAACCTCGATAACTACGCGGACCTCCGCGATATCTCCCGCCAATTCTGCGGCACGCTCCACTCACAAGCCGGCGGTTATCTGGAAACCACGCGCCTCCTCTTCCGTCCCGGCGCCGTCTTCGGCCCCTATATCGTTGGCAGCCACAAGGACAACCCCCGCGATGCCGCCGTTGCCTTTGCCA
>CAMATG010000068.1 GCA_945860645.1 Candidatus Sulfopaludibacter sp. SbA3
AGATCGTGCCAGTCGCCATACTCATCGATGAAGACCAGCGCCGCGACGCGCAGGACGGCGCGCGCATCGACTTCTTCGGCGCCGTCTACGATGGGCCCGTTTGGCTGCGCATCGGCGACCTCGAACCCGTCCCCGACGCCGACTGGCCCGCCGTCATCCGCGCCGGCGACGAATCCCGCGCGGCCACGCTGCCCGCCTTCCACGAGATCGTCAGCGGCTACGGCAAACTGGTCGTCGCCACCGTGGTTCTCCGCCGCCTGGACGCCGGGCTCCCCGTCGATTGGATGCGCGTGGAACTGGAGCCCTGCAACGTCGAAACCGCGCGCGAACGCATGTTCACCCGGGAGCGCGAATACTGGGCACGCGTGGCGGCTTTCCACGACGCCGTTCTCCCCGTCCGCCAACGCCTTGTCGCCGCCTGGGCCCGTCGCACGCGCCTTCCGGCGGCACGCCAGACGCTGTTCGAAGAGCTGTACGACGGACTCCGTGCCATGGAAGCGGCCGACGAGCCCACCACGCAACTGGCGCTCGATCTGGCGGTACTCGGCGACCTCGGCGCCTCCATCAACGAGTACCTCCACAGCCAGTCCTTCATGCTGAACATCCAAACGGAGTTCGAAGCCGCCGTGCGCCACGCCGGCCAGTTGGAGGAGGCGCTCACGCCCGAACTGCTGGCCTTCGCGCGGCCGGAACCGATGGACTCGAATGGTGGCGTCTACGGCTATCTGAACACCTACGGCGGCGCGCTGGTGCGCATGCGGGATCTGCGGCTCCGGCGAATGGGCCAGTTGGCCGAGTTGGCGCTGGAGGTGGAACGATGCACTACCTAGAAGCGAATGCGCTCCGCCGGCACGGACAACTCCGCGATGACGGCGGACTGACGCTCCGTGTGGAGGGCCCCGTGATGCGCCTGCAAGGCCCCGGCGAGGACCGGCTGCTGGTAACCGACCCAGTGCGCGGAGCCCGGTTCTACAAGGCGCGCATCGAAGGAATCACGGAGGCCCGCATGGCCGGCCGTGGCTGGGAATGGGACGGCGGCTACACGCTCCGCCCGCACCTCTCCTGCGGCTACCGTCCCCGCGACTGGGCCTGGGCCTGGACGCGAACCATGGGGCCGGTGATCCTGAACATCTACCTGCCGCGGACGGTGGCGGAGTGGGAAGAGTGGCTGGCCGGCATGGCCCCGCATGGCTACGTGCGGGACACGGAAAAGGGCCCCTACAAATGGGGACAGTGTTGGCTGTCGCTGACGCCGGGCTGCCTGCAATTGTCGCGCGGCTTCCACTTGCCCCCGGACGCGGTGGTGTGGGTGGACGCCGGGCTGCTCGGGTCGTTGCTGGGCGAGGAGCACTTGTCCTGGGATTTGCTGGATGGCGACTACATCAACTGGAGTGCCACCGGGCACACGACGGCCTCACTGGCGAATTACCTTCGCGCCGATGGCAGCGAGGAGCGCGGCGACTTGCGGGAGCACACCGTGGAGGCGAGGACCTTGCGAGAAGAGCCGGCCATCGCCGATGCCATCGCCGCGTCCTTCGCCCTGCCCGCCGGGACGGACATTGTGGCGTGGATGCGCGAGACGCCGCTCCCCGCGCTGCCCCGCAGAGTGACCGTCAACCTGCCGCGGGACCTGCTCCCGACGCACGATAGTTCGGTACTGGTAGGGGGCCTGCGCAACGCCAACCGGCGCATCCTATGGAGCTTCTATTACTGCGGTTAGAGGTGGGTGATCCACTGGCGAATGACGGCGGCGAATGCCTCCCGCCGCCCCGCCAACTCCGCCGCATCGGCAAAGCTCACCTGAGCCCGGTCCTTGCCCAGCCATTGCAGCAGCCCCTCCGGATCTTCAATGGCAACGCCAGTCTCGGAGATCGAGTTCTTCTTCGCCCCGAAGTGAAGAATGACTGCCGTGCCCTTCTTCGCGCGCAGGTTCACGGTGGCGAACCACTCCGTAGTCCGGAAGCTGGGCGCGTTCCACTTCTCGCCTTCGGTGATGCTAGGGTGGGCGGAGCGGATGATTTCTCGGAGCGTGTCGATGTTGGGATTCATGCGAGAAGGTTCAGCGGACAGGATACATGGTTTGCGGCGATGGATGACCGGATTGGCGTTCGTGGCTCTCCTGCTGCTCGGCGGCGAATGGGCCATCGACGCGGCGTTCCACCCCTGGGCGCATTCGGTGCTTGGCTCGGCCACGCTCATCGGCGAATGGTCCGGTTCGTTCGTAGACGTGCACGGCGAGAAGCAGACGGCACTGCTGACGCTCCGCCGAACACTCACGCCGTCGGGCAGCTACGAGGACGACGCCAGCCCACTCTCGGGCGAACTCGTAATCTCCGGCAGCACGAGCTACGCCGTGAGCGGCCGTCCCGAATGGTGGCGCGGGCGGCGTGTGCGTTTGCGACTGGAGCCCACCACCGCGTCGGCCTCGCTCCGCTACGTCCTGCGCGAAGCCGACGCGGTGTGGGACGGCAACTCGCTCGCCCTCCGCGCACGGCTCGCCTACTATGCCGAAGACGGCGGGCGGTTCACCGCCGGTACGCGGTTCCCTCTGCTCTCGCGCGAGGTCTCGATCCAGCTGACTAACCGCGGCCGGGCAAAGGAATAACGGCCCCATTCACTTCCGCCCCGGCATCGCTGACCAGCCACACCAGCAGGCTCGCCACATTCGCCGGCTGCACCCATTTGCCGGGATCGGCGTCAGGCATGCCGGCTCGGTTGGCGGGCGTGTCCATCGTGTTTGGGCTCACCACGTTGGCGCGGATATTGAACTCGCGGTTCTCCTCGGCGATGGTGCGCACCAGCGAAATGAGCGCGGCCTTCGACGCCCCATAAGCCCCCAGCGTAGGCACCGGGTTGAGCGCCGCCGAAGTCCCGATGGCGATGATCGACCCGTGGCGGGCCTGGCGCATCACAGGCAACACCGCCCGCGTTAGCACCCACGCCGGACGCAGGTTCACGGCGATCATCTGCTCCCACGTATCGTCGGAGGTTTCATCGACGCGCTGGCCGCCCGCATACCCGCCCACCAGATGCACCACCGCATCAATGCGCCCGTGCATCTCCATCACGTCGGCGACCAGCATCTGCACCCCTTCGGCGCTATCGAGCGCAACCGCGAAATGGGCCAGCGACGGGTGGTCGGCGTTCTTCGACCGCGCGCTGCGATCGACGCCGATGACGCGGGCGCCATTGTCCAGAAACGCCTTCGTAACGACAGCCCCCAGGCCGCCGCTCGCGCCGGTCACGATCACAACTTTTCCATCAACCATTCAGCTTCCTCACTTCCACATACCGCACTTCTACAGGCTTGCCATCCACCATCACCCGCGCCGCCAGCCGCGTCTCACCCGCAGCCACGGCAACCGAGTCAAACATACATCGTTCCGCCCCCGCGCGCACCGGGCGGGCCTCTTCCACTTTACCCAGCGAAAGCCGCGCCTCGCCGTCCGCCACCGTGGGCTTGAACAACAACGTCACCTGGTAGCGGGCCGCTGCGCGGACATCCACCTCCCAGCCTTCGGGTTCATCGCGGCGGTCCTGCAACGTGAGCAGCGTCGGATTCTCCTCGGGGACGCCGATGTAAATCCGGGGCGGCGCATAGCCGCCGCGCGTCGAACTGACGTCGGCGAACCACGCCTCAGTAGCCGCGCGGAGCCGCGCCACTTCACCGGGCTGGGCGGTGGCCAAATCGCGCGTTTCGCCAGGGTCGTTCTGCATATCGTAAAGCTCCGTGCCGTTGGTCAGTTTCCAACGCTGCGAGCGGGCGGCATGATTGCGAAAGATCTGCGGCTGATCGCCGCGATGCCACTGCGTATGGATCACCCGATCGGGCCACGCCGCCGCCGGCGTCTGCAACAGCGGCATCAAATTGCGGCCATCGAAGCGCGGCGGTTGCGCCGGGCGAATGGCGCACGCATCGAGCAGCGTCGGCAACACGTCGATGTGCGCGGCGATGCGGTCCACCTTCGCGCCCGCCGCAACTTTCCCCGGCCAGCGCAGGAAGAACGGCACGCGGATGCCGCCCTGATAGACGGTCCCTTTCAGCCCCCGCATCCCCGCCACGTAGCGCGGCTGCTGCGGGCCGTTGTCGGTCATGAAGATCAGAATGGTGTTGGCTTCCAAGCGCGTTCGTTGCAACACCGCCAGCAGCCGCCCCACGTTGTCGTCAAGGTTCTTCACCATCCCATAGACCTTCGCCGTCGTGTCATCGAGACCCTTGTTTTTAAAAGGCGCGACGTACTCGTCAGCGATTTCGAGCGGCGTGTGCGGGGCGTTCGTGGGCAGGTAAAGAAAGAACGGTCTCGCCTGGTTCTGTTCGATAAACCGGATGGCTTCCCGGAAGAAGATATCGGTGCAGTAGCCCTCCACCTTTTCGAACTTGCCGTTGCGCAGCAGCGTGGGGTTGAAGTAATGGTTGCCGGGAGGCGGATCGGACGGCTGGCTGAGCCCGCCGCCGCCGTGGACGAGCGATTCACCGAAGCCCTGATCGTGAGCGCGCATGGGGTAGTTGTCCCCCAGATGCCACTTGCCGAAGATGCCGGTTTTGTAGCCGGCGGCGGCGAACAGTTCGGCCGCCGTCTGTTCGCGCGGGTCCATCATGGAGCGGCCCTTGAAGGTATCCACAATGCCTGTCCGGTAGTTGTAGCGGCCGGTGAGCAGCGAAGCCCGCGTGGGCGAACAGACCGGGCAAACCTGGAACTGCGTGAACTGCGCGCCCTCGCGGGCGATCCGGTCGATGTGGGGTGTCTGGAGGTGCGTATTTCCGTGAATGGATAGATCGCCGTAGCCCTGGTCGTCACTGATGATGAGGACGACGTTGGGCCGCGCCGGAGCCGCCGTCTGTGCGGCGGCCGCGGCGGAGGCGAGAAAGGCGCGGCGGGTCATGGCCCGCCCAGTCTACACCTATTTCCAGACGTCATCGGCCGAGGGGCCGTACGGTCCGGGGATGGGGATATTCTGCAGGCGCAAGTAGACGCCGAGTTGCGCGCGGTGGTGGATGAGGTGATTGAGGATATCGCGAACACATTCGGGGCGTGGCTGGGTCATGGTGAAGTGGTCGCCGTATTGGAAGGTCCAGGTTTTGGCCATGTCCTCGTCGGTGGCTTTGGCGATCCACTGGCGGCCGGTTTCGGCCGATTTGTCGAAGAGGGCGAGCAGAGCTTCCTTCGTCTGCATGACCTCCATCTTGAAGTCCTCCTCAAGACGAAACTGCTCGGTTTCAAGAGTGAATTGGAACCAGGAGGGGAGGTCGGCAACGTGGGTGGCAAGGTAGTCGAGCGCCATCGATTTTTCGTGGGGCTTGAAGGTTGACAGTTCAACCCGCTCGAGCAGCTGGCGCGTCCGCTTCATTTCGATTTCAAAATCGCTGGTGAGTGTTTGGCAAAGAGTCATGGCTGTAAGGTAGCAATGGTTGCGGACAACTGCTGTCCTCAAAGTATGCGAGGATCTTGGATATGTTGGAGACTTCTGCGCGGCTGTTGCGGCTGCTATCGCTATTCCAAAGCCGCCGCTACTGGACGGGCCCGGCGCTGGCGGCGGAAATGGGCGTGACGGCGCGGACGGTGCGCCGGGACGTGGACAAGTTGCGAAGCCTGGGGTATCCGGTGGATTCCAGTTCGGGCGCCGAGGGCGGCTACCAGATGGGCGCGGGGGCGCAGATGCCGCCGCTATTGCTGGACGATGACGAAGCAGTGGCGGTGTTCGTGGGGCTGCGGCAGATCGCCGGCGTGGGCGAGGCGGCGATGCGGGCGCTGGGGAAGATGGAGCAACTGCTGCCGGCGCGTTTGGTGGGGCGGGTGGGAGCGTTGCAATCGGTGGTGGTGACGGGGGCGACGGCCGCGGCTGTCGATGGGAAGTTGCTGGCGCTATTGGCGGGGGCGTGCCGGGATCTGCGGGCCGTGCGGTTCCGCTATACCGATCATGGAGGGAAGATCTCGGCGCGGCGCGTGGAGCCGTTCAAACTGGTGCTGGCGGAGGGGCGTTGGTACCTGGTGGCCTGGGACATGGACCGGGAGGCGTGGCGGACATTTCGCGTAGATCGGATCGCCGGGAAGGCCACCGCGGAGGAGCGGTTCGTGGCGCGCGAGGGCCCGGCGGACGATCTGCGGGCCTTCGTACGGGAGGGGTATTGGCGATCCATTGAGACGTGCCGCGCGCGGGTGCGGGTGTTTCTATCGGCGGAGGAAGCAAGCAAGCGATTTTCGGGCGGGGTGTTTAGGGCGATCTCCGACGGGGAGTGCGAGTGGGAGGCGGCGGCCAGTTCGTGGGACCGGCTGGCGCTCCATTTGGGCTGGATGGACGCCGATTTCGCACTGCCCAATGGGCCGGCGGAACTGGTGGCGGCGGTGCGGCAGATGGAGTCGCGGTACCGGCGGGCGGTCAGTCCACTCGGAAGCCGGCGGCGGGCGCCAGCTTCATAAGGCGCGAAGGAGCGTCTTCGGGCAGCACATATAGATAGCCGCCGCGAAGCGTCATGCCTTCGTTGGTAAAAACCACGCCGCGGTCGGTCGTTTCCACGTCCTGGCGGGCGACGAGCCCGAGCGTCTTCGGGTCCAGACGGTCGATGGCGCCACGCCCTTTTTCGCGCAGCCCGCCGGCATACAAACTGCCCTGCAAATACTTCATGTCCTGATAGCGCGTGCCGGTTTCATTGGGTCGCTTCCCCAGCAACCGCCCATCCTTGGTCCATTCGTAGATCTCTTTGCTATCCCAGTTACCGCCGTACAAACGATCCCCCGAGGCGGCCACGCACCCGATATGATCGGCCACCTCGAAGCTACTCAACAGCTTCAACGTTCGCTTATCGCGCCGTTGGATCTGCGCCGTGCTGGTGCGGCGGTATTCGGCCACCGGCAACCAGATGGAATCGCCATCGAGCATCAACCCGCCGGGATGAAACTTCGCGCCATCCTGCACTTCCGTCTGCAACAGGATCTGCCCGGTCCGCGCATTGAGCTTATACAAAAACCCCTTCTTCGTCTCTTTCTCAACGGAGGAGACCCACAACGTGTCGCCCTCGATATCGATCCCCTGCACATGGTGCAACGGACCCTGAAGTGTCAACGTTTCCAGAATCGTCAAAGCGGCGGCGAGTAGGAGCATGCTATTCGATGGTAAGCGGAGACTCTTGCGGCTCGCTGGCCATGGAGCCGAAGGTCCAGTTGAGTAGCACCGGCGCAATGACGGTAGTCAACACGGCCATCACCACCACCACGCTATAGGCCTGCTGCGAGATGGTCCCCATCGTCGCCCCGATCTGCGCCACCACCATGCCCACCTCGCCCCGCGGCACCATGCCCGCGCCCACGCGCTTGGCATCGGCAAACCCCAGCGACCACGCCCCCAGCCCGCAACCCACCAACTTGGAAACGACCGCGGCCACCGTAATCGCCCCAGCCAGCGCCAGCACCTTCGGGTCCCGCAGCACCGTCACATCCAGCGCCAATCCAATCCCGGCCAGGAAGAACGGCACCAGCAACTCCGTAACCCCCTGCGTCAACACATGCACCCGATGATTGACCGTCTCCGCCAGCGCCACGCCGGCCAGAAACGCGCCGATAATGGCCGCCACGCCGGCGTAGTGCGCAAACAGCGCCAGGGCGAACAGCAGAATCAGCGCCAGGCTGAACTGCGACTCAACGCCCTTCATCATCGCGTCCAGCTTAGGCAGAATACGCATCATCGTCTTGCTGCCAAAGCTCAAGATAAAGACGGTAAAGCCAATGGAGATGGCGGCCGTGGTGGCCAACTCCAGAACATTGACATCGCCCTTAGCCACGCTACTGACAATCGCCAGCACTACAAGGCCCAAAATGTCGTCGATCACCGCCGCCGCCAGAATGATGCGGCTCGCCAACACGTTCAATAACCCCATCCCAGCCAGCACCTGCGCCGTGATGCCAACCGAGGTCGCCACCATCGCCGCGCCCACGAAGAGCGATTCGATGTTCGACGCCCCGCTCGCCCGATAGATCAGATACCCCATCCCCAACGGCACCACCACGCCCAGCACCGCCACCAGCGTCGCCGTTCTGCCAACCTTCGCCAGGTCCGACGCCTTCACCTCCAGCCCCACGCGGAAGAGCAGGAACAACACACCCAGCTCGGCCAGTTCACGAATCTGCCCAGGCTGCACCAACGCCAGTACACTCGGGCCCAGCAGAACTCCCGCGATAATCTCGCCCACAATATTGGGCATTTTCAGCGACTCGGCCAGCTCTCCCAAAATCTTCGCCGCGCCAAAGACCAGGAGCATTGCCAATGGCAGTTCCGCACCGCCGTGTCCTATGCTCATACTCAATACTATGCCAGCTGCGCGGGAACCAGCTTACAGACGGATTGCGGAGAAGCTGCGGAAGACGATCTCCGACGGGCGCATGGCGCCGGGAGCGCGACTGGCGTCGGAGCGCGCACTAGCCGGCCGGCACGGCGTCAGCCTGATGACGGCTCGGCGGGCGATGGTGGAACTGGAGCGCATGGGCCTGGTGACGCGGCGGATCGGCGCAGGGTCGTTTGTCGCCCCCGCGGGCGGTGGCGTCCGGCGGCTGCGGGATCCCCACGAGGAGTTTCATGCCCCCGCTTGCACGCTGGTGGACGGCGCCCGCGAGTGGCGCGCCGGTAAGGTGCTGGTCGTCGTGGAGAACATTACGCTGACCGAGGAAGGGGCGCTGGGCACACGGCCGTTGCTCGAGTTCCTGGGCGAGGCGGCCGTCCATGCGGCCGAAGAGATCTGGGGGGAAGGAGAGTACCTGCGCATCCGGCAAACCATCTACTCCGCCCGGCAGGAACTACTAGCCGTGCGGGAAATGGAGGTCCGGGGGCGGCGCGTCGAAGGCTGGGTGGGACGATAAGATTCAAGTTCCCTGTTCCCTCGCCGATGAGGACATCGTGGAAAGACGAACGGGAACCGAGCGGAGGGAGACGCCAAGGCAGAGAGTGCCGGGCGGCCACAAGTTGACGTTCTGGATCGAGGACAAGGACGGTTCGTGGACGCGGCAGGAGGCCGAGATCGGGGACCGTTCCGATGGCGGTGTCGGGCTGCTGTTAGGCAAAGAGGTGGAAGCTGGCCAGAACGTGATGGTGGGAGGCGACGGCTTTGGCGGTGGCTCCGGAGGCCGGCAAAAGGGCAAGATCTGCTGGTGCCGGCCC
This sequence comes from Candidatus Sulfopaludibacter sp. SbA3, assembly GCA_945860645.1. Classification (GTDB taxonomy): domain Bacteria; phylum Acidobacteriota; class Terriglobia; order Bryobacterales; family Bryobacteraceae. Next base: position 9,148 of record CAMATG010000068.1, read on the forward strand.
ACGGTGGACGGGCGATTTCGCGCGGGCATCGATCTGTCGTTGGCGGCCAACGGCGGAATCAAAGTCGACGAGAACTTCGTCGACTACTACGAAGTGATGGAGCTCAGCCCCAGCGCCAGCCTGGAGACGATCCACCGCATCTACCGCATCCTGGCACAACGCCTGCACCCGGACAACAGCGAAACCGGCAGCAACGAAGCGTTCAAGCAACTGGTCTCGGCGTATAAGATCCTGTCGGACCCGGAGCAGCGGGCGGCGTTCGATTCTACGCGCGGCGTCAAACAGCAGGTGCATTGGCGCGTATTCGACCAGAATTCGGCGACGCCATCCGTCGAACAGGAACAGATGAAGCGGCGCGGCGTGCTGAAGGCGCTCTATTTGAAGCGGCTGCGCGAAGCGGAAAACCCGGGGATGAACATGATCGAGATGGAAGCACTGCTGGGAACGCCGCGCGAACATCTGGATTTCACTATGTGGTTTTTGAAGGAACAAGGCTGGGTGGTGCGGACCGATAGCGGCCGGTACTCCATCACCGTGAAGGGTGTGGAACAGGCCGAGAAGCTGCAGGTCTGGGCGCCGAAGCCGACCGAGCATCTCCAATTGGAGCCGGCGTACTAAAGTTTCGGCTCGCCGATGCCGATGAAGCCCTCAGTGAACACCGCAAAGGCGCCGGAACGACGAAAGAAAAACCGAGGTGAGAAGAAGCCGACACAATCGGCACAACTCTGGCTGGAGCGGCACGACGGATCCTGGCAGAAGCTGGCGGTCCAGGTGCAGGACACCGGGGAGTTCGGCGTTGGCCTTCTGCTGGGCGAAAAGATTCGCGACGGATCGCCGGTCATGTTGGAAGGCGCGGGGCTGGCGGCGCCCGACGGCGGTCGAGCGCGTGGCCGCATCGCCTGGTGTACAGCGGTTTCCCCCGGCGTGTTCAGGGCCGGGATTTCGCTCGAAGATGTTCGGGAGGATCGGGCGCCCGGAAACGCCGACTTTGAAGACTTCTACGAAACCCTGGAAGTGAATCCCGTGGCGACGGCCGACACAATTCACAAAATCTACCGCGTCCTGGCCCACCGGATGCACCCCGATAACCCGGAAAGCGGCAGCGAAGAACAGTTCAAGAAGTTGGTCCGCGCCTACCGGGTCCTGTCCGATCCGGAGCAGCGCGCCGCTTTCGACGTCGAACGTTCCCGCGCACAGACCAAACAGTGGCGCATCTTCGATCCGGAATCGGCCGCCCCGGGGCTGGAACAGGAACAACGGAAACGCCGTGCCATTCTGGCGGTGCTTTACAACAAACGTATGCGCCAGCCCGAGAAATGCGGCATCGGCATTCCGGAGTTGGAAAACCTGCTGGCTGTCCCGCGCGAACATCTGGAATTCCCGCTCTGGTTTCTGAAAGAACAGGGTTGGGTCCTCCGCAGTGATGGCGGACAGCACTCGATTACGGCAAAGGGCGTGGACTACGCGGAGTCGACCGGGGCGTGGCAGCCGCCGACGTCGCGGAACTCGGGACTTCTTTCGGCGGGGTCGGCGCAGTAAGCAGGAACGTTACGACGTGCTGGCCCTTGGGCAGCAGGATGGAATGGCGCCCATTGGTGCTGGTCCATTCCACCGGTACCGGCGCGCCATCGATTTCCACGCTACCCGGCAGTCGATCCAGCACCGCAATGGCCCGGTGGGAGGAGTGGTAGCTCACCTCCACCGCATTCGCCTGGGCCGAAGCCGTCTTCAAATCACCGTTGAAATCCAGAATCCGCAGCGGCGGCGCCACCGCCGACGCCTCCACCGCCACCGGTCCCGGCGGCAGCCACAGCGTATCGGGATTCGCCACCGGCCATAGCCGGCCATTCACCTTCGCCGCGCCGTCCCAGGGAATCCCGGCGCCAAATTTAGAGTCAATGACAAGACGGCCGGCCACATGGTCAATCCGGTCCACCCGCGCAGCCGACGACGCCAACAGCGGCAGATCCACGCGCCGGATCGAGTTTTCAAAGTACAACGCCACGCGGGGAAAGGCGCGCGCGGAGAGGTGGACCAGTTGGAACAGCTCCGTCCCGGTCTGCTGTTTGGTGGGATAGACATCCTGGTAACGCTCCACGATATTGATATCGATCGCCAGTTTGTCCTGGTGCGGCGTCACGTACTTCTCGGCGATCTGCGGATACCGTTGCGGCCCAAGGTGCCAGATGGTGGCCGGGTCCTCGATCAGAAATGTGAAATCGTGGCGGGCCAGTTGGGGCAGCAGCCGGTCGCTTTCCGCGCCGATGGCGTCGCGCATCCGCGTGTCGAACTTGTCGTCGACGTGGGTCAGGACGATGTCCAGGTGCGGCTGGGTTCGTTTGATCTTCGCAATCTCATTCAGCCAGTCCTCCTGCATCCGCTGGGCCAGCATCGCCCGGAACTCCAGCAGTTTACCCCGCGCCGGGTGGGACTTGTCGCGCACCACCGCCACCGGATCGGCGTTGTGCAGCGCCAGAAACTCCGCCCGCACATCGTCGTTAAACGGGGTAAAACGGGATGGGTTGTCGATCCCCTCCAGCGATTCAAAATACAGCTCGGCCAGGTTCAAGCCGTCCCAATCGAAGCGCCGGCTCAGCCTTGCAATCCCCTCCTTCACCGCACGCACGCAAGCCGGGTTGTTCAAATTCATCAGCTTCCGCCAATCCAGTTGCGCATCCTGCAACAGCGCCGTCTTCTCGCGCCACTCCGGATGGTCGTTCCAGAACTTCTCGCTCACGTGCGGCAACTCCACCCAGGCGTAGACCAAAATGGCGCGCCGGTGCGCGGCCTCGATCAGCTTCTTCAGGTACTCGTCGCGCTGCGGGTCGGCGTCATAGTAATGCCACGCGGCCACGTGCAGCGCCCCAATGCCGGCCGCCCGCCAGCGTTCCGCCAGGTAATCCGGATCGGCGCGGAGCCGGTAGGAGGAATCGAAAAACGCCCACAGCCGGCCGGACTTAAACGGCGGCTCCAACCCCAGCGAAGCCAGTGCCTGCAGTATGTACGGAAACCGCTCGTGCCCCTTCTGCCCCGGCGTTACGTTGCACCAGAACACAGCCCCGCGCCCCAACCGCATCCCCGCCGCCAATGGCGCGTTCGTCCACCGCTCCCGGGAAAATACCTTCGCCGCCGGCGGCACAGTGTACACCGGCAGGTCCAGCGTTCGCTCCCAAACAATGGACAGCCCCTCGTCGTGGCTGTCGCGGATCTGCCGGGCCTGCACGCGTTTCTCCGTCGGCAAGATGCCCAGCGCCCCGGCAAACTCGGAGTTGCCTTCCAGGATCAGAATCGTCCCCTGCTCCACGCGCGGCCGCCACGTCGCCGTCGCCACCGGCGTCCCGGCCGGCAGCACAATCACGTTCGCCACGCCGTTGGTCCCCGCCGTCATCCCGATGGATTGGAAGATGGCAGGCCAGGGGCCGGCGTCGTCCCCGGCCACGTGGAAGTGGAAAGCGGGCTCCGCGCCATGCGCAACGGCCAATAAACAAAGGAAAACACTAACGCGTGATGGCATACCAGAATCCTGCGCGGACGTCGAAATAGTTGGGCCGGCGCGGATTGCCGGCGTTCCGGGTATGGACGCCGCGAAGCGCCTGCACCGTGAAATGAACGTTGGGCGGCAGCGCGGCCCACCGGGTCCGGATGCCCGCGCCCAGCTCCACAAAGCTCGCCCAGTATTGGCGCTTGGCGTCGGCATTGGCATTCACGCTGGTGAACGCCTGCAGGTTCTGCGCCACGGTCCAGCCGATCTTGTTCTGATTCACAAAAATCACGTCGTTATCGAACCGGCTCACGAACACCACGTCGTTGGCCGTCTCGGCAAACCATCCGCGATTCTCCCCGCCCATCGGAGTGCCGATCAGCCGCGTCACCACCAGCCCGCCCCGGTAATCCGGCGTCGCCTTCGGCTGATCGCTCGGCCCGCGGAACCGCAGCGCCGTCCCCGCCTCGGCCCACGCGCTCACGCCGTGCTTCACCGGCGTTGAAAAGCCCACGCCCAGAATCACCGCGCTCTCCGACAAATATTGGGGATTTGCGACCGCCGTCCGCGCCCGCTCCACCCCACGCGCATCGGCCAGCAACCGCGCCGTAAAGTACGGCTTAATCGGCAACTTCGCCAGCGAAATCTCCGTCTTCACCTGGCTGTAGGCGAACACGTCCTGCCACCGGGTACTCAACATCGGCAACGCCCAGAACGTCGTCCGCAGCAGCGAATGGCCCGACGCCAGGTTCCGGTACGCCTTCCCCGCCTCCTCGGCAATCTTCGCGTCCGGCGCCCGCCGCGCCAGGTCGAACCACCGCACGGCCTCGTTGTCGTTCTTCAAAATGTTGTGCGCCCAGCCCAGCTTCAGCATCACCTCAAAGTCGAGCGGGTCGCTCTCGTTGGCGATGGTCAGGTACTTCAGCGCATCTTTCATGAAGCCCTTCTCGTAGGAGGTCGCGGCCAGCACCTTCGCCTCCACCTTCACCTCCGCCCGGCTCGTCTCCGGCCGCCGCCGCAGCGCCTTGGGCATGTGCAGCGCCGTACGTACGCGGTCGGAAAGCTCGTCATCGTCGCCCTTCAGCACGCGTTCCAACAGCGGCAACGCCCCCGCCGTATCCTGCCGCGTCAGCTTCAAAAAGCCCAACTGCGCCGTCGAAAGCAGATCCTCCGGCGCGCTCTTCACAATCTGCGCAAACTGCTTTTCCGCCTCGGCCTTCTTCTGCATCTCCAACAGCAGATACGCCAATTCGCGCCGCAAATCCGTATTCCCCGGGTCCAGCGCCAGCGCCGCCTCAAACTCGTAAACGTATGGATACCGCGGGTTCAACAACTCCCGCGCCTGCTCCGCCACGCGCGGCTCCGCCCCGCGCGACGCCGCCAGCAACGCCGCATGCGCATCCGCCGCCCGGCCCAAGTTCGTGTAAACCCGCCCCAGGTCCAGTAGCAATACCCGGTACCCCGGCTTCAACTGCCACGCCCGCTCATAGTGCTTCACCGCCAACGCCGACTCGTCCCGCAACTCCGCCAGCTTCGCCAACTCCTCATGCCCCGAAAAATTATCCGGAATCTCCGCCAGCGCCTTCTGCCACCGCGCAATCCCCTCCGCCAGCGGCGTATCAATATTCCGAAACGCCTGCTCCGCCGTCGCGTTCCCCAGCCGCCGCAACCGGTCGAACACGCGCCGCGCCGGGATCGGCTGCTTCGTCTCATACGCCAGAAACGCAAACTCCAACGCCACGTGCTGATCGGCCGGATCGCGCCGCATCGCTTCGGCAAACTGGTCGCGCGCCGCCTCCGTCTCGCCCACCTTCAGCAGCGTATACGCCAGGTCCTTCCGCACCGGAATCCGCCCCGGCTCAGCCGCCAGCCCCTGGTGAAACAGCCGGATCGCTTGGTCGTAGTCTTTCTCTTTCAACGCCGTATAGGCGCGGTCCAACACCGCCTGCGCGCCCAACTGCGTCGCCACCACCGCCACGAAGAGGAAAGTTCGCGAAAACATACCTATGCATAAGTA
>CAMATG010000069.1 GCA_945860645.1 Candidatus Sulfopaludibacter sp. SbA3
CCGGCGCGCGAGGCCAAACATACCTATAGTGTTCTGATTTCCGTCCCCATCCCGGGAGAGCAACGCGGTCCCGGGATGGCCCGTTTATTGGCCGGCGACGCGGTCGTCGTCGAAAAGACCATCCACCCCGGCGATCCCGATCTCTACACCCTCATCCACGGCGCCTCCGTGTTTCGCCTGGAACTCACCGCCCCGGCCGCCGTCCAGATTGTCGATTTGGGCGTTGCCCCTCACCTGGAAGCCGAGCCCAACAATACCTGGCAATCGGCCAATCCGCTCGAACTCGGCAAAACCCTCTGGGCCTCCGGCGACGAAGCGCCTTACATCCCCGTCCAGCTCTCCCCCAAGATCGATCCCAATCCCAACGAGGACTGGTACCGTTTCGAATGGCGCGGTGCCAAACCGCAACTGGTCTACTTCAGCCTCGAACTGCTCGACCGCGATAACATCCCGGTCGATGTCAGCGTCCACCGCGTCCAGGGCGACAAGCTGCAGGAGTTCTCCGAAGGCGAAGACCCCGTCACGATTCCCCACGAAGTCCAGGCGCTCCCGGGCAACAAGTTCACCACCCGGCTCCTCAAAGAGCCAGGCACCTACTACGTCCGCGTCAAGCTCACCCACCCCTTCTATCGCCTTCAGACCCGTGTCCAGGACGCCCCGCCCTATGCCGACCCACGCCAGGCCGTGCAAACCGCCGTCGACTATCTTATCGGCGCCGGGGACTCCTGGCATGCCAACACCCCTCGCCGCGGCGGCCTCTTCGATCGCGTCGCGAGCAACCACCAGGAGACCACTCTCTGCGTCGCCTGCCACGCCACCCACTTCACCCAGCGCGGCCAACTCTACGCCTACCGCCAGGGCTACAGCGTCCACTATCCCCACCAGCTCTCTTTCCTTGCTGAGCGTTTCTACAACAACCCGCGCCCTTTCTACGGCTTTGAAGCCGAAGGCGCCGTCTGGTCGCGCGTCATCTCGGCCTCGGCCAACGTGCTCAGCCGCATGTCGCATCTGCTCCAGCTCTACGAAACGGAGCTGACCCGTGACCCGCGACCGGCCTATCACTCGGGCGTCGCCGGCTATCTCAATCTCTACTACAAAGACCGCGCCAAACTCCCCGGCGACGAAACCAACGGCAACACCCCGCTGGTCTCGACGTACGAAGTCGCCTGGTACGCCTGGGAGTCCTCGCGCGATCCCAAAATCGCCGCCCTCATCGAGCAGGACCACGAGATCAAGAACACCATCGATCTCTGCTACCAGACCCTCGCCCTCACCGCAATCGATAAGGCCCGCCACGCCGACAAGATCCGTAAAAACGCCGAGCGTATCCTCTCGCTCCAGCGCCCCGACGGCCAGTGGTCGGCCCGCTTTGACGAAAAATCCTTCCCCGCCGAATTCCAAACCGGCCACGCGCTATGGGCGCTCAACGCCGCCGGCATCCCCCGCGAGAACCCGCAAGTCGCCAAAGGCCTCGCCTACCTATTAGGCCGCCAGCAGTCCTTCGGCGGCTGGCTCGATCCGCTGCAAAGCTACGAGAACTTCCGCACTCCGTTCCGCGAAACGCAGATGGCCGTGCTCGCGCTCAGCGCCTACTATCCGCAGCAGCCCGAAGCCAATCGCTACGGCGCCGCGCCCACCGCGCCCCTCCAAACCCTCGAAGCCCTGAACGCCATCTGGACCGCGCCCGCTCCGGCCCGCCTCCGCGAAATCGAAGCGCTTACCACCGTCCCCGAACCGCTCTTCCGCGCCCAGGCGCTCGAAACCCTCGGCCGCCTCGGCCGTGCCGATTCGCTCCCCATCATCGCCGCCCGCATGGACGACCCCAGCAAACTCGTCATGCGCGCCGCCGCCTGGGCCATGCGCCAACTCTACAGCCGCCGCCCGGAACTCGCCTCGACAACCCTCACCGCTCTCCTGCAATCCGCCAATGAGCGCGAACGCTGGTCGGCTACGCGCGTCTTTGCCACGCACGCCTCGGCCCTCGCCAAACGCCCCGAATTCGCCCCGCTGCTCGCCAAACGCATCACAGATAACAACCCCGCCATCGCCATCCAGGCCTCCAAGGCCGCCTGGCAATATTGGTTCTGGACACCCTCTCTCCCGTCCCGCGACATCATCGAAACCGCCTTCCTCACCGCCATGGAAAAGCCCCAGCACCCCTGGCTCGAACGCAACCTCAAGGAAGCCGTCTATAACCTCGCCGACGAGAATATCCGCTATCTCTACAACAACTGGGTGCCCGGCCTCGCCAAGCCCGAAGACCGCGAAAAGGTCATCCGCGGCCGCCTCGCCGTCGAAGACCGCCTCGCCACCAAATTCGCCAAAGCGCTCGAATCCGGCAACCCCCAACTGGTCAAGGTCCTCCTCGCCGGCTTAAGCGAATTCGAACTCCGCCGCGGCGATGTCTACGATCCCACCGCCGACCGTACCACCACTTTCAACGGCGTCTACAACCGCATCGGCAACGACGTCGAACAGATCGTCTTCTTCGGCGCCGCCAACGACCGCATGGCCAAGGCCCTCGCCCCGCATCTGAAGAGCGAAGATCCCGAAATCCGCCGCCTCGCACTCCTCGCCGGCCAGATGCTTCGCGACGCCGCCTTCGGCGAAGTGTCCCGCCTCGCCGGCCCGCCCACGGCCGAACGCGACCCGATTCTCGCCGCCGTCAAGGCCGCCCAGCCCAAGCCCGCCCCCCGCACTGGCGGCGGAAATAGAGCCCGCCCCGGTACCGCCCGCCCCGATGACGATTACTTCCGCGGCTACGTCGAACCGGTCCTCACCACGCGCGGCAAGGACGGCCAGGCCTGCGTCCACTGCCACACCACCCACACCCTCTTCAACGCCACCCTCACCACCGCCCGCAACGTCATCAATCTCGACGATCCCGAGGCCAGCCTCATCCTCGTCAAACCCACATCCAGCGCCGAATCCGAAGGCGTCGTCAATGCCAGCAAAACCGCCCACGGCGGCGGCGTCCGTTTCGAAAAAGGTTCTCCTGAATACAACACGATCCTCAATTGGATCCGTGGCACCAAACCCTAGACAACTATGCTTCGCCATCCTGCTGTTCCCTATGTTCTCCCCTTCGCCGTCTTCCTGCTCTTCCTCGGGCTGCAGCCGTACAATCCGCTGCCCGGGCCCATTGAACAGGTCGTCCGCGTGGCCATCCTCACAGCGGTCATCTGGTTCTTCTCCCGCCGCGTCCTCGATTTCAAACTCGCCACCCCGGCCCTGACGGTCCTCTTCGGCGTCGCCGTCTTCGGCCTCTGGATCCTCCCCGATCTCCTCATCCCCGGCTACCGTTCTCACTGGCTGTTCACCAACTCCATCACCGGCGCTGTCTCCAGTTCCATCCCCCCAGCCGACCTCCGTTCCCCCTGGGTCCTCGTCTTCCGCACCCTCCGCGCCGCCCTCCTCGTCCCCATCCTCGAAGAGCTCTTCTGGCGCGGCTGGCTCATGCGCTGGCTTGATAATCCGGACTTCGAAAAGGTGCCCTTCGGCCGCTACGCCCACCAGGCCTTCTGGCTCTCCGCCGCCCTCTTCGCCAGCGAACACGGCCCCTTCTGGGACGTCGGTTTCCTCGCCGGCGCGCTCTACAACTTCTGGGCCATCCGCACCAAGCGCCTCGGCGATTGCATCCTCGCCCACGGCGTCACCAACCTCTGCCTGTCGCTCTACACCATCGCCACCGGCAAGTGGGAATACTGGATGTGAAGATCTTCCTCTACTACATCGGCCGCCCCAAAGACGCTCACTCGAACGCCATCGCGCAAGACTTCATCACCCGCGCCGCCCACTTCGCCCCCTGTGAAATGCGCGAGATCAACCCGGCTAAGTTCGACATCCACGCGCGCCATCCCAACGCCAAAAAAATCTACCTCGACCCCCTCGGTAAAGAACTCGACTCCCATCAGTTCTCCAAACTCCTCGACACCGCCGCCCTCCAGTCCCACGACCTCGTCTTCCTCATCGGCGCCCACGAAGGCCTCACCCCCGCCCAACGCCAACAAGCCGACGTTCTCCTCTCCCTGAGCAAAATGACCTGGCCCCACGAACTCGCCCGCGCCATGCTCGCCGAACAGATCTATCGCGGTTTTGCCATATTGAAGAATCACCCGTACGTCAGATAGGCGATAATAATGGGATATGGCCTGGTGGAATCGGAAAGCCCCGAGCGTAACTCCTACCCCTGATGAAGAACGTCGCGTTAAGACCGAAGGTCTTTGGGAGAAGTGCGACGGCTGCGGCCAGATTATCTGGAAGAAGGAACTCGACGAAGCCCAGCAGGTCTGCGTCAAGTGCGGCTATCACTTCAAACTCTCCGCCGAAGAACGCCTCAAAATGCTCTTCGATGACGGCGTCTACGAAGAGTACGACCGCAATCTCCGCTCCACCGATCCGCTCGATTTCGTCGATTCCAAGCCCTACAAAGACCGCCTCGCCGCCATGCGCAAGGCCACCGGCCACGCCGATGCCATCATCGCCGCAGCGGGCAAGCTGCACGGCCGCCGCGTCCAGATCTGCGCCCTGAACCTCCGCTTCGTCGGCGGCTCCATGGGCGCCGTGGTCGGCGAAACCATCGCCCGCGCCATCGATCGTTGCCTCGCCGAACGCTGCCCCCTCGTCGTCGTCTCCGCCTCCGGCGGCGCCCGTATGCAGGAAGGCGCCGTCAGCTTAATGCAGATGGCTAAGATCTCCGCCGGCCTCATGAAGCTCGACGAAGCCGCCCTCCCCTACATCTCCGTCATGACGGACCCCACCACCGGTGGCGTCACCGCCAGCTTCGCCATGCTGGGCGATCTCAACATCGGTGAACCCGGCGCCCTCATCGGCTTCGCCGGCCCCCGCGTCATTGAACAAACCATCCGGCAGAAACTGCCCGAAGGTTTCCAGCGCTCTGAATTCCTCGTGAAACACGGCTTTCTCGATGCAGTGGTCCCCCGTTCGGACATGCGCCACTACCTGGCCCAATCGTTCGACTTCTTCTGCGGACCCCTCAAGTGAAACCCCTCATCTCCCTGCTCGCCGTCGCGGCCTTCGCCGCGGATTTTGACGTTTTGATTCGCAACGGCCGCGTCATCGATGGCGCCGGCAACCCCTGGTACCGCGCCGACGTCGCCATTAAAGACGGCCGCATCGCCGCCATCGGCAACCTCTCCGGCAAGTCCGCCGATAAAACCATCGACGCCGCCAACCGCGTCGTCACCCCCGGTTTTATTGACGTCCACACTCACGTCGAAGGCGCCGTCGAACTGAACCCCATGGGCGCCAACTACCTGCTCGATGGCGTCACCACAATCGTCACCGGCAACTGCGGCGGCTCCCGTGTCGATCTCAAAGACTGGTTCACAAAGATCGAGACCATCAAGCTCGGTCTCAACATGGCCACCTTGATCGGCCACAACTCGGTCCGCCGCGAAGTCATGGGCACAGCCAATCGCCTCGCCACCGACGAAGAAATCGTCAAAATGCAGGCCATTGTCGACACCGCCATGCAGGCCGGCGCCGTCGGCTTTTCCACCGGCCTAATCTACATCCCCGGCACCTATTCCGACACCCGCGAAGTCGTCGCCCTCGCCAAAGCCGCCAGCAAGTACAACGCCGTCTACGCCAGCCACATGCGCGACGAAGGCCACAAGGTCAAGGAAGCAATCACCGAAGCCGTCACCGTCGGCCGCGAATCCGGCCTCCGCGTCCAGATCAGCCACTTCAAAATCGATACGCCCAAAATCTGGGGCTCCTCGAAGGATTCCATCGCCCTCGTCGAAAGCTTCCGCAAGCAAGGTGTCGATGTCGTCGTCGACCAATACCCCTACGATCATTCTTCCACCAACCTCGGCATCACCCTTCCCAGCTGGGCCCTCTCCGACGGCCAAAAAGCCATCGAAGAACGCCTCGCCAATCCCGAAACCCGCAGCCGCATCGCCACCGAAATGAAGAAGATGCTCGCCGACCTCGGCCACGAAGACTACTCCTACGCCATCGTCGCCAACTACGGTGCCGACGCCTCCCGCAACGGCAAGAACATCTCGGAGATCAACAAAGCCGCCGGTCGCGACAAGTCCCTCGATAACGAAGTCGAGACCATCCTCGAAATGATCCTCAAAGGTGGCGCCCAGATGGTCTACCACTCCATGGGCATGGAAGACGTCGAGCGCATCCTGCGCTACCCCAACACCGCCATCGCCAGCGACGGCGGCATCCGTGAGTTCGGCTCCGGCATGCCCCACCCCCGCTCCTACGGCACCAACGCCCGCGTCCTCGCCGAGTTCGTCCGCACTCGCGGCACGCTCACTTTGGAAGACGCCGTCCGCCGCATGACATCCCTCCCCGCGCGCACCTTCCGCTTCACCGACCGCGGCCTCCTCCGCGAAGGCTTCGCCGCCGACGTCCTCGTCTTCGACCCCGCCAAAGTCAAAGACCTCTCCACCTACCCCGACCCCCACCACTACACCGAAGGATTCGACCACGTGCTCGTCAACGGCGTGCCCGTCGTCAGTGAAGGAAAATTGAATGAGGTTCGGCCCGGCCGGATTCTCCGTCATAACGCAGAATGATCTCGCTCAACGCCGCCGGAAAACGTTTCGGCCCGAAACTGTTATTTGAAAATGTCACCTGGCTCGTCACTCCCCAGGAGAAGACCGGCCTCGTCGGTGGCAACGGCACCGGCAAAACCACGCTGCTGAAGATCCTCGCTGGTACAGAAGATCTCGACTACGGCTCCATCAGCTTCACCAAGGGCATGTCCATCGGCTACCTGCCGCAGGACGGCCTCTCCCTCCGTGGCCGCACCGTCTTCGCCGAATGCATGAGCGTCTTCGACGACCTCCGCGACATGGAAGTCGAAATGGAAGCGCTCACCCATAAAATGTCGGAGCTCGACCCCGCCAGCCCTGAATACCTCGCCGTCACGGACCGTTTCCACCGCGTCGAAAACGAGTTCACCACCCGCGATGGCTACTCCGTCGAATCGCAAGTCGGCATGGTGCTCGATGGCCTCGGCTTCGCCAAAGAAGACTGGCACCGCTACACCGAAGAGTTCTCCGGCGGCTGGCAGATGCGCATCGCCCTTGGCAAACTGCTGCTCGAAAAGCCCAGCCTCCTCCTCCTCGACGAACCGACGAACCACCTCGATCTCGAAGCCCGCAACTGGCTCGAAGACTATCTCAATAACTACCCCTACGCCTTCGTAATGATCTCGCACGATCGTTACTTCTTGGACACCACCGTCAAACGCATCGTTGAACTGTGGAACAAGAACATGCACTTCTACAGCGGGAACTACGAAAAGTATCTCTCCCAGAAGACCGAACGGCGCGAACAGTTAATCTCCGCCTACAAGAACCAACGCGAACGCATCGAAGCCCTCGAAGCCTTCATCAACCGCTTCCGCGCCCAGGCCACCAAAGCCAAGCAAGTTCAAAGCCGCATCAAAGAACTCGAGAAAATCGAGCGCATCGAAATCCCGACGGAAGAGAAGGCGATCCACTTCTCCTTCCCCCAACCCAAACCCTCCGGCCGCAACGTCGCCGAGTTCCACGGCGTCTCCAAATCCTACGGCGAAAAACACGTCTTCAGCGGCGTCAACTTCACCATCGAGCGCGGCGAACGCATCGCCCTCGTCGGTCACAACGGCGCCGGCAAATCCACGCTAATCAAACTCCTCGCCGGCACTGAACCCGTCAGCAAAGGCGAATACCTCCTCGGTCACAACGTCGAACTCGATTACTTCGCCCAGGATCAGTACAAAGAGCTCGACCCCGAAGCCCGCATGCTGGACGATCTCACCAGCCTCGCCGGCCTCAAAACCCAAACCGAACTCCGCGGCCTCCTCGGCTGCTTCCTCTTCAGTGAAGACGACGTCTTCAAACGCATCGGCGTCTTGAGCGGTGGCGAACGCAACCGCTACGCCCTCTGCAAGATGATGCTCCGCCCGTCGAACTTCATCCTCCTCGACGAGCCTACGAACCACTTGGATCTCCGCGCCAAAGACATCCTCTTGAACGCCCTCGAATCCTACACCGGAACCGTCGTCTTCGTCTCGCACGACCGCTACTTCATCGATAAACTCGCGACCAAAGTCTACGAAGTCGGCGACGGTGGCGTCGAGGTCTACCCCGGCAACTACGAAGAGTACATCTGGCGCAAGTCCGGTGGCGCGCAGAAGATGCAGGCCGAAATCGTGCAGCGCCAGCAACCCGCCGCCGCGGCGCCATCCGCGCCCACTGCGCCCGCCCCCGAAGCCGCGCCCAAGAAGAAAATCAACCCCATCAAGTTGAAGCAGCTCCAGGATCGCGTCGTCCAGCTCGAAGCCGACATCGCCTCTACCGAAGCCGCCATGACCGACACCGAGGCGAAGCTATCGAACTACAGCAACGCCGACGAATCGGCCCGCCTCGGCACCGCCCTCGCCGCCCTTCGCGAAAAGCACGAAAAGCTCCTCGCCGAATGGGAGTCCACCTCCGAAGCCCTCGGCGAAGTCAGCTGAATACCCCCACACCGCGACACCCCCCTCCGGGGACATACGTGCCGGAGGGAGCTCGAGCGACCGTAGGCCGTGTGTCCCCAAACGTCAGATTCGCCCGCCCTAAACGCGCTCTAACTTAATCGGGTACGTATTCCCCGAAGCAAACTGCGCCACATAAATACTGTCCTCGCTATCCACTAACAAATCATGGGGATGAAGGAACGTGTCTTCCGTATGCCGCATCGGCCGCAATTTCCCATCGCCCCCATACTCCGGCGCCGACCCGGCAATATTCGCCACCACCCGCAACTCCCCATCCAGCACCGACACAAACCCCCGGCTGTTCCGGTCCTTCGGCCAGTTGTCCGCTAAATGGGCCACATAATACCGGCCCTTATGAAACCGGATCTGCCGCGGATTCCCACCCGGCAAATCCACCTGCTGCAACTTCTCCCCGCCCAACCCCAACCGCAGCAAATACTGCTGATCGCTCATCGCAATCAACATCGTCTCCTTGTCAATCATCCCCCCGTGCGGCCCCCAATGCACAATTCCGCCCTCCGCCCCACCCAGCACCCGAACTAACTTACCCGCCGAGTCATACCGCAGAATATAGTCTTTCCCATACCCATCCAGCACAAAGAACCCGCCATCGGCCAAATGCAACGTCCAGGACGGCTTATAATCGGCCTCTTTCGCATACTTGCCGGATTCCGAAGCCCATCCCCACTCCTGCAACACCGTCCCGTCCAACGTCGTCTTACAAACCCGATGCGTTACTAAGTCCGTAATAAACAGGACCTCCCGCCGCCCCTCCCGCACAATCGACAATCCATGCGCCCCCGGAAACCCCGTCCCCCACTTACTCACTAACTTGCCCTTTTTGTCATAAACAATCACGTTGTTCGCCACGTGATCGTTCAGCAAAATGACATGCCCCTCGGCGTCCTCCACAATCCCGTGACAGTTCTTCACCGGCGTCTTCTCATCCAGCACGCCCCACCCCGGCACCACCCGGTACCGGTAGGCGCCCTGCCCCAGTAGCCCCATCCCCATCCCCGCCAAACAAGCCCTGCGCGTAATCATAGCCACCCCGTATTTGTATCACTAATTGTGGCTCTCCAATTGCACTAACACTCCTGGGTTTCTCCTCAAACAGCCAATTCGGGGGCATTTGCCCCTACCTCAGAAAATACCGGGGTATTTCCCCCGAATTGGCAACCCACTCGCCCCACTCCCCATGTGCGCTAAAATTCGGGACATACATGCGCATTGCGGTTGTCCTCTCGTTTTGCTTATTTTCTGCCGTCTCGGCGCAAACAATCAGCGGCCTTACCCCCGACGAAATCTCCGCCGAAGACCTCCTGCTCGCCCAGTCCGCCTGTAAGCAGCCTCCCCCCGATCCCGATAAACTCCCCCCGCTCGCCCTCGGCGAATTTCACCTCTGCGCCGGCAATCTCGACCGCGCCGCCGCCGCCTTCAAAGCCGCCGCCACCCCCGACGCCGATAAACGCCTCGTCGCCGTCCTCACCGCCCAACGCCGCCGCCCCGAAGCCATCGCCCTCGCCGAAACGCTCCTCAAAGCCCAACCCAACGATCCCGCCCTCCTCTCCCAACGCGCCGCCCTTCTCCTCGCCTCCGCCAAGCCCGCCCAACTCCCCGCCATCATCGCCGACCTCCGCAAATCCCTCGTCGCCCTCCCCACCAACCCCGTCGCCCACGCCAACCTCGCCCGCGCCCTCGTCCTCTCCGAAGACCTCCGCAACGCTCACGACTCCCTCTCCACCGCCCTCACCCTCGCCCCTGAATACGTCCCCGCCCTCGCCTCCCGTGCCAGCCTCGAATTCGTCACCGGCCAGTTCTCCCTCGCCGTCTCCACCACCGCCGATATCCTCCGCCTCCGCCCCCAAAACGTCTTCGCCCGCCTCCTCCAAGGGGCGGCCTATCTCTACCAGGGACGCGTTGATGACGCCGAAGCCGCCTACACCGAAGCCGTCCGGCTCGATCCCGCCAACCGCGAAGCCCTCTACCAACTCGGCTTTACCCAATTCAGAAAATCCAGTTTCGCCGAAGCGCGCAAGTCGTTCGAAAAAGCCTACGCCGCCACGCCTCCTGATCTCCGCGGGCTCATGGGCCTCGTCGAAATCGATTCCGCTGAAAAACAGTTCGATCAGGCCCTCCAGCGCCTCGACGCCGCCCTCAAATCGGATCCCGCCAACGCCACCCTCCTCACCGCCCGCGCCAATACCTCCGTTCGCGCCGGTCGCCTCGATGAGGCCATCGTTGCTTACCGCAAACTAATCGCCACCGCCCCCAAGGACTTCAAACTCCAGATGAGTCTCGCCGAAGTCTTCCGCCAAAAGGGCGATTCGGGCCAGGCCGCCGAAGTCTGGAAAGCCGCATCCCTCATTCAGCCCACGAACCCCACCCCGCTCATCAACCAGGCCATGGCCGTCGAACAGGCCGGCCGCCTCGCCGAAGCCGCCGCCCTCTACGAACGCATTCTCAAGCTCGATGGCAGCAACGTCATCGCCCTCAACAACTACGCCAACTACCTCGCCAACCAGGGCAAGGATCTCAATCTGGCGCTCCGCCACGCCCTCCGCGCCGCCATCCTCGCCTCCGGCGACCCCTCCATCAACGACACTCTCGGCTACGTCTACCTCAAACGCAAAGAACCCAAAGAAGCCATCAAAATCTTCGAACGCCTCACCGCCGATTTCCCCAACGTCGCCCTCTTCCACATCCACTACGCCGATGCCCTCCGCCAAAACGGCGACGCCGCCGCCGCCGATCGCGAATGCGCCACCGCCAAACCCGCCATCACCGCCGACGCCGAAAAGGCGGATTTCAAAACCATGTGCCCCGCGATCCCCTAAACATGCGCCTTCTGCTGCTCCTCGCACTCGCCCTCTCCGCCTTTCCCCAGACGCCCCGCGACGACGCCTACACCGCCGCCTACAACCTCTTGCAGCAAAAGAAGTGGGTCGAGGCCGAAGCCGCCTTCCAGAAAATCTACTCGCAGGATCCCCCCGACCTCCGCGGCCTCATGGGCCTCACCGAAGTCTACGCCGCCCAAAATCAGTTCCCCCGCGCCCTCCAAATCCTCGACGCCGAAATGGAGAAAGGCAAGCCGCCCCTGCTCCTCAAAGTCGCCTGGGGCAACATCGCCGCCCGCGCCGGACGCCTCGATGACGCCATCGGCCTCTTCCAACAACTCATCGAAGCCCACCCCGATAACTTCGATCTCCATATGCGCCTCGCCGAATCCTGCCGCCTCAAACAGGATCTCCCTCGCGCCATCGAAGTCTGGGAAAAGGCCACGCGGCTCAACCCGGAATCCGTCACCCCCATCATCTCCCGTGCTATTGCCCTCGATCAGGTCGGCCGCAAACCCGAAGCCCTCGCCGGCTACAACGACGTCCTCCTCCTCCAACCCGATAACCCCGTAGCCGCCAACAACGCCGCCGGGCTCCTCGCCAAGACCGGCACCGATCTCGACCGCGCCCTCCGCCTCGCCAACACCGCCGTCAGCCGCTCCCCCGCCGATCCCAACGTCGCCGATACCCTGGCATTCGTCTATCTCAAACGCAACGAGCCCCAATCGGCCGCCAATCTTCTCCGGCCCCTCACCCGCTCTCACCCCAAGTTCCTCCCCCTCCGCCTCCGCCTCGCCCAAGCTGCCCTCGCCCTCGGCGCCAACGCCGAAGCCGCCTCCGAACTCGCCGCCGCCCGCCTCCTCTCCCCCTCCGCCGAACAACTCGCCGAAATACAGCGCATCCACTCCCAACTGCGATAGAATTTGGTCCACCTATGCGCGCCAAATTGCTACTCGCCCTTTGCCTCTCCGTCGCTGCATTCTCCCAACAGAAGAAGATCCTCTTCATGGGCGAAGCCGACATGCTCCAATCACTCCAGTCGGTCACCGACAAAGCCAAAATCGTCCCCGTCACCAACGCCAACGTGATGCAGGAACTCCCCGATGCCGACGCCTTCATCGGCACCATCAAGCCCGAATACGTCCGCGCCGGCAAAAAACTCCAGTGGACCCAAATTATGTCCGCCGGCGTCGAAACGATTCTTCATAAGTCCGGCGGCGACGATCTCAAAAACTCCAACATCATCCTCACCAACAACCAAATCGTCCAGGGTCCGGAAATTGCCGACCACGCCATGGCCATGCTGCTCACCCTCTCCCGCGGCATCCACACCTTCATCGGCCACCGCACCAGCGAAACCTGGCAGCCCCGCCCCTATCCCGGCATCGAACTCCGCGGCCGCACCGGCGTCGTCATCGGCTGCGGCGGCATCGGCTCCCAAATCGCCCTCCGCGCCTGGGCCTTCGGCATGAACATCATCTGTGTCGATCCCGAAGACATCCCCTACTCCCCCTTCATCACCAAGGTGGTGAAGCCGGACCAGTTGAACGAAGTCGTCCCCCAGGCCGACGTCGTCTTCATCTCCGCTCCCCACACCGAAAAGAGCCACAAAATGATGGGCCCCAAGCAGTTCGACCTCATGAAGAAGGATAGCTACTTCATCGCCGTCAGCCGCGGCGGCATCTACGACATGCCCTCGCTCGTCAAGTCGCTCGATTCGAAGAAACTCGCCGGCGCCGGCGTCGACGTCACCGATCCCGAACCCCTCCCGCAGGGCCACGCCCTCTGGAAGTTCAACAACGCGATCATCACCCCCCACATCGCCGGCCGCAGCGATAAGGATCGCGCCCGCATGGTCGGCACCATCCAGGAAAACGTCCGCCGTTTCGTCAACGGCCAGCCGCTCCTGAACGTCGTCGACAAGCAAAAAGGCTACTAACCCAAACCCCTCCGGTGGAGCGCCCCCGCGCGCTCCACCGGAACCTGAAATATGCGTCTGCTCCTCCTCCTCGCCTGCCTCCCTCTCTTCGCTCAACAGCCCGACACCCAACTCATCGCCCGCCAAGCCATCGCCGCCGAAATCCGCCAGTTCGCCGAACTCGGCGAATTCACTTTCCAATTCGATTCCACCGCCCGCCGCTTCTCCCGCTCCGGCAAACTCGCCAGCGAAGAAACCCAGTCCGGCGAAACCTACATGAGCCACCGTCGCAACGTCGATATCCCTCTCAACCGCAACGGAATGCCGCTCAAGCCAACCGATCTGGAAAAGCGACGCAAATCCGGCATGGCGAGTCTCGAAGCCGACGCCAAAATCCGTCAGGCAAAAAACTATAAGGAAACACCCCTCGAAAACCGCCCCGGCCCCGGCTTCCGTCGCAACAAACTCGCCATGAGTGGCGTCGATGTTCTCCGCTACTGCCGCCTCCAGGCCCTCACCTGGGTCCATCTCAAGTTCGATACCTGCAAAAGTCCCTGGCCCGGCCAAGCCCACTACGCCCAAATCAAAGGCGAACTCACGCTCGATCCCGAAACCCGTGTCATCCAAACCTGGCGCGCCTACAGCCCCAAGGGCGGCCTGGTGTACGAGTACACCACCCAACCCGCTCCCGGCGGCGCCCGTGTGCTTGCCGGCATTCATCTCAATCTCCACGCCGCCCCCGAACTCTTCGACGAACCCATCGAGCTCATCTACCGCTGGTCCAACCCCCAGCGCTTCTCCGTCGCCGTCGAACAATCCATCGCCCCTCCCCAATAACCCAGATTTCCCCGGGAGCCGTGCTACCGAGATTTCCCCGGGAGCCGTGCTACCGGGAAAGTCCGGTACTACGGAAATCCCCGGCTGCCACCGCTCCATCATCGGGATCACAATGTGGCGGCTCTGGTCGATAAAGCCAGAAGCGAATGCGGAAGTGGCTCATTTTCGGAGGGTGTGCGCTGGCGGCTGGCGCCATTGGCCTGTTCCTCCAGCGCCCTTGGCAGCCGAACCCGGCCGCCCCGGCCTTCAAGATTGGCTACAACCACTCCCCGCCTAACTCCTACCGGGAAGGGGATAAGCCGCAGGGCTACGCCGTCGAACTCATCGCCGAAGCCTGCCGCCGCCGTCACATTCCTGTCGAATGGCTCTACCTGCCCGATGGCCCCGACAAGGCCCTTGGCCAAGGCGAAGCAGACCTCTGGACCCAGGTCGGCGACCTTCCGGAGCGCCACGGCTACATGCACATCTCCGCGCCCTGGAACGCGGCC
>CAMATG010000070.1 GCA_945860645.1 Candidatus Sulfopaludibacter sp. SbA3
TCCTCCGGCCCTTCCCGCAGTTCACCGGCGTCTCCGTCACCAATAACGACGGCTACTCCAACTACCACTCCCTCCAAACCCGCCTCGAACGCCGCTTCTCTCGCGGCTATACGATCATGGCCGCCTATACCTGGTCGAAGTTCATGGAAGGCATCGGCTACCTCAACGAGACCGACCCCAACCCCGAATACGTCGTCAGCGATCAGGACCGCACCCAGCGCTTCGTCGCCAGCGGCGTCTGGGAACTCCCCATCGGCCGCGGCAAACTCATCGGCGGCTCCATGCACCGCGCGGCCGATAAGCTCTTCGGCGGCTGGCAAGCCCAGGGCATCTATCAACTCCAGGGCGGCGCTCCCCTCGGCTTCGGTAATTCCATCTTCAATGGAGATCTCAAGGCCATCCCCCTCGCCAGCGGCCAACGCTCCATCGGCCGATGGTTCAATACCGATGCCGGCTTTGAACGCAACGCCGCCCGCCAGCTCGGCTCCAACCTCCGCTACATGCCCAGCCGCTTCTCCGGCATCCGCGGCGATGGCATCGACAACTGGGATCTCTCCGTCATCAAGAACACCCACTTCACCGAACGCATCTACCTCCAGTTCCGCGCCGAGTTCCTGAACGCCTTCAACCACGCTCAGTTCTCCGCGCCCAACACCACCCCCTCCTCCACCGCCTTCGGCACCGTCACGGAGACCTCCCAAATGCCACGGCTCATGCAGTTCGGTCTGAAGCTCTTCTTCTGATCTAATGGGCAGTAGCCCCAGATGTCGCGCGCCATTTCGATTCTTCTTTTCACCGTCGCGGTCAGCGCCCAACCCGCTCTCCTCTTCTCCCCCGCTGACCGCGACCGCATTCTCGACCTCGCCGCGCAACAACCCTGGGCCGCCGGCCTCCGCAATTCCATTCTCCAAACCGCCAACAATTGGCCCCAGTCCCACCTCACCCGCTTCGGCCTCCGCCAGCTCGAAATCCCCGCCGAAGGCGGCCAGTGGTGGCACCACTACGTCTGCCCCACCCAGGGCGTTCGCCTCGAATTCCGCCCCCCCTCCACCCACCGCTGTCCCGTCGATGGCCGTACCTACACCGGCTGGCCCTACGACCAAGTCATCCTCTCCGATCGCCACAACGACCTCGCCGCCGCCGCCCGTGACCTCGGCCTCGCCTGGCAACTAACCAGCCAACCCATCCACGCCGAAAAAGCCGCCTGGATTCTCACCCAATACGCCGCCCGCTACAAGTCTTACCCGCTTCACGACACCGCGAACAAAATCACCCGCCCCGCCGCCCGCGCCTACGCCCAGACCCTCGACGAAGCCATCTGGCTCATCGATATCGCCTGGGCCTACGACCTAATCCGCGACGCCCTCACCCCCGACCAACGCACCACCATCGAAGACAACCTCCTCCGCCCCTCCGCCGCCACCATCCGTGCTTACGACGCCGGTGCCTCCAACTGGCAAAGCTGGCACAACGCCGCCCTCGCCGCCGCCGGCTTCACGCTCAACGAGCCCAATCTCTGGTCCCCCGCCATTGAAAGCTTCCGCTCGCAAATGAAGAACTCCGTCCTCGACGACGGCTTCTGGTACGAAGGCGCCTGGAGCTACCACTTCTACGCGCTCGACGCCCTCACCCGCACCGCCGAAATGGCCGCCCGCAACGGCATCGATCTCTGGCGCGAAGAACCCAACCTCACCGCCCTATTCAAAACCCCCAGCCGCCTCATCTTCGCCGACGGTTCACTGCCCATGTTCAACGACACCGGCGCCCAGAACCTCTTCTCCCAGGACGCCCTCTACGAATACGCCTACAACCGCACCCAGGACCAGGTGCTGATGACCGTCCTCGGCCGCCGTTCCCGAGGGCGCAACGGCCTCCTCTTCGGCGCCGCCGAACTCCCCCCCACCGAACGCGCCCGGCTTGAAAGCCATCTCTTTGAACAGGCCGGCTACGCCGTTCTCCGCGCCCCGTCGAATGATCACGCCGTCATCATGAAGTTCGGCCCCCACGGCGGCGGCCACGGCCACTACGACAAGCTCGGCCTCGTCTCCTACGCCCTCGGCGGCCCCCTCGCCATCGACCCCGGCACCCAGTCCTACACCGCCCCCACCCACGCCACCTGGGACAAAACGACGATTGCCCACAACACACTCTCCGTCGACGAATCCCAGCAGCGCGAAGCCACCGGCCAGCTCCTCTGGTTCCAGCAAGGCGAAGGCTTCACCGCCGTCTCGGCCACCGCCGGCCCCGCCTACCCGCAAGCCACCCTCAAACGAACTCTCCTAACGACCAACGAATACACCCTCGACATCGCCGAAGCCGCCGCCACCGACGGGCAAGACCACATCTTCGACTGGGCCTATCACAACCCCGGCGTCCCCAAAACCGACCTCGATCTCTCGCCGTTCAACAACTTCCGCAAAGCCGCCGGCTACCAGCATCTAACCAACAATCAAGCCGCCGAAACCGCCGCCAACTGGGCCCTCACCTTCGACGGCACCCCCACCGCCCCGGTCCCCTACGGCGTCACCTGGAACAGCACCGCCACCGTCTCCGGCCGCTTCGAAGTAACGACCGAACAAGCCAGCACCGGCCGCGTCAGCGCCCGTGGCAGCTATGCCTGGAACGGCCCCGGCTACATCCTGATGACCACCCCGGTCCTCCAGAACGTCCCCGTCGGCACGCCATCCGCGCTGAGGGTACAGGTCTACGGCGACGGCTCCGGCCACCGTCTAACTCTCCGCCTCCTAGACGCGACCGACGAGGCCTTCGTGGTCAACACCGGCGCGGTCAACTGGACCGGCTGGCGCCAGGTCGAAGTCCGCGACCCGGAAAAGTGGAGCCACTTCGGCGGCAACAACGACGGCGTTTTCGACGGCCCGGTAAGCAAGATCACCATCGCCATCGACCAAACCGCCGGCGGCCCGCCCTCGGGCCGTTGGTACTTCGACGACCTGACCCTCGTCTACGGCGACGAGACCCACCTAGCCGCCGGTTTCGAAGACGCCTTCCGCAGCCTCAAGGTCCACATGCTCGCCGCGGAAGGAACGACCGTAATCACCGGCCAAGGCCTCGGCCCCGATCTTCGCATTCCCGTACCCTACGTAATCGCCCGCCGCCAAGCGCAGCAGGCCCGCTTCGTCGCGTTATTGGAACCCTTCCAATCCAACCCCCAAGTAACCAACTTCACCGAAATCGAACCCGGCATCTTCCAAATCACCACCCCCACCTTCACCGACCGCATCGAACTCACCCCCACCGGCCCCACCCACCTCCGCATACAAACGCAATAAACTGGTGTCAGACACCTCATTTTTTTCTTAATCCTCGGAAATCCCCTCCCCCAACCCCCAACCACGCGCCCAATTAGGTGCAATTAGGTGCCACTCACTGTTATCCCCCGCATTTCATACGCGATCCTGGTAACTATATTCATTTACAACCACTTGCAGCCATTTTCTGAGCCTGCAAAAATCGCCCCACTCCGCACTCCCCCCAGATTTACCCCGAACGCGCTGCCGTACCTGTTCCCCGGCGCCTCCCCTAGCCTCTTCCAGGGTGCAACGCCAGGTCTCCCATTCCGCGCAACGCCGGGCGAGCCACCGTCGGTAAACTGCGCGGTCGCAGGTACGCCCGGTGGCCGGCAATCCGCACGTCCGGACCGTGCACCTCACGATCCTGGCGCTTGGTCCGGAGCAGGCCCTGGTGCATCCGCAACGGACCATGCAATGAGAATCGACGGCGATGCCCTTTTACATCCTCTTCAACGAACCAGCGGCGATCTCACCCGGCACCGTTTCAATCAGCAGAATTTCATTCGCGCCCCGCAGAATCAGAAGGTCGAACGTCGTGCTTCCGCCGGGCACAAACAGCGTGAGTGTGCCAGAGCAATCGTTTCTAACTTGATACGTCCCGCTGATCGGACCGCGAAGGATCTGTCCGGCGATGTTAATCGCTTGCGTCCCGCTCACGGCGCCGCCGCTCGAAAAGACGAGCTTACCCATCAGTGCGTACTGGAGCGTCTGCCCGCCTTGCGAGGACACTCCCGTTCCCGCCAGGCCATATGTCCCCTTAATCGTCCCGGCGTCGCAACCGTCACGGGAACCTTCATCGGCAAAAAGACCGAAGGCGGTAATCACCGCAATGCACAGTAACTTCATTTGAATCTCAATATCCTTTATGAATTGGCTAGTCGATCAGCAAACTTGTTTGTTGATAGGTGCCAGGTCCAGAGTAACCATCCCGAGCGCGGCATTTCTCAGGAAGACCTCAGCGAAAAGTCAGGGAATTGTAAGAGCCCCGGTCCCGCCAGGAATGCGAAGGACAACCCGCCGAGTACCCGCCAAGCGTCGCCTCCATCCGCGCCGCCGGAACGATATTCCCCACAAACGGCTGTGCATCCGACGACGGTGGCAGTAGCCGCTCGACGATTCCGGCGGAATTGTTCGGTCCGTCGGGGGCTGCCCGGGTCAGGCCGATGTCGCTAGTGGTCTTAAGATAAGCGCCGAATCCATAAGAAAGGCCGGGGCATACCCAAAGTATGCCCCGAACTAACTCCACACTCAAATGCCTGTCAGAAATGTTCAGGCGGTCAGAGTATCAGAACGTATACTTCAACCCAAACTGAATATTCCGCGGCACAGTAATCTGGGAAGTAATCTGCCCAAAGCTGCCCACCGTCGTAATATCCCGTCCCGGAGGCCCGTAGCTCACATGGTTAAACGCGTTGAAGAACTCCGCCCGGAAGTCCAGAAACTGCCGGTCAGTAATCCTGAACTTCTTCCCGATCGACGCATCCACGTTAAAGTAACTCGGCGCCCGTTCCGTACCCACGCCGGCCGTCCCGAACGTCCCTAACGCCGGCACGCCGTACGCGCAATTGCCATTGTTAACCCCCGCCGTGCAGAACGTCGTCGCGTCCACCGGGCCGAAGTACCGGTCCACCGTCCGCGACGAAACCGCCATCTGCTTGTAGTAATTCGCGCGCACATTCCCACGTACCGATTGGCCCGTGTTATTCTGCGCCGCGCTCGCCGTAATCGTCACCGGGAAACCCGAATGCGCCGTCACGAAGTAGTTCGCATTCCAGCCGCCCAGCAGCATATCGCCCACCTTCCCCATCCCGGAGCCGAACCGCTTCCCCTTGCCCATCGGCAACGAATACAGCCCGCCCACCGCGATGTTATGCGTGGCGTCAAAACACGCCGGCCCGAAGTTGGCCCGACGGTCATACGCGTTCTGCCAGTAAGCGCCGTCAGAGTTCACCGACCCGCATCCGTAATAACCTAGATTATCCGTCAGCGTCTTCGAGAACGTATAAGAAGCCATCGCCTCCAAGCCTCCGCCCATCCGGTGCTTCGCCGTCATCTGCAACGCGTTGTAACGGCTCGTCCCGCTCGATTCCGTCAGCGCGATGTTACCCACATTCGGCAGCACCTTCGCCAACGGCCGCCGGTCATTCAACGGAGCCCACGTGTTAAACGGCCCCGTCCCCGGCAACGGCTGATTGGCTTCGTGCGGCACAATCAAATGCGTCGCCTTGTTGCCAACATACCCGGCCGAAACCGAAGTCGCCTTCGCCAGTTGATACTCCAGCGTGAAGTTATACTGATTCGTAAACTGCGGCCGCAGGTCCAGATCCCACGCCCGCGCCTGGTAAAACGGCGTCGCGCCCGTCCGCGGCCCCGTCAAGTCACCCGCGCCAATCACGTCGGCGAACCCAACCCGAATATCCCCCGGCGTCCGCGCATCATAATTCACGTTCGACTCAATAAAGAACGGCGGATTCAACGGCAACCGCAGATTCGCCCCCGTCCCTTCCAGGAAGCTGGAGAACCGGTAACCGCCGCGCACCACCAGCTTGTTCTTCATCGCATCCGGCGTCCAGGCAAATCCCACCGTCGGCATGAACTGCTTCTTATACGCCTTGTACAAAGCCCGTCCGAACTCCGTCTTCCCCGGATAGATCAGCGCGCCCGTGTAAGTGTTGATATTCACCTGACGGTCGGCCACTTCCTCCAGAGGCGAAATATATTCCCAACGCAGACCCAGGTTAATCGTCAGATTCCGCTTTGCCTTCCAGTCATCCTGGAAGTAAGTCGAATTCCGCCAGTGCCGCTGGCCCCACTTACCCGTCACCGCGCCGCGGCCCTTCGCCGACAACACGTTCAAAAGAAAGTCACCGTAGTCAATTCCCGTGTAACCGCCGGAATAAGTAAACGTCCCCAGCGCGCCGTTATTCCCGGCATAATAATGATTCTGCTGCGCCCGGAACAACTGTCCGCCGAACTTTAATAAATGTGCACCCGTCTGATACGTGAAGTGCGTCTGCGCCTGGTAGTTATTCTGCTTGGAATCCGCAATCGAGGCGCCCGCCCCAATCCCGCTCAACCCACCGCCCAGCGTAATCCCGCTGATCCCCGCAATCGGCTGCCCGCCGGCAATCCCGAACTTCGAATTCCCGTCCATCCCCAACTGCCCGCTCCAGTCAATCGTGTTATCCGCCACGCCCGTCCGGCTATACGACAACCGCGAGTCGTTCACCAGCCGCGCCGAAATCGTCCGCGTCCAGTTCACCACCGCGCTCGTCGTCGGCCCTTCCGTTCCCGTCGTCAGGAAGACAGGCAAAGCCGCCCGCGCGCCAAGGAACGTATACCGCCCAATCGACCACCGCGCCGAAATCGAATCCTTATCCGTCGGCCGCAAATCGACTTTCACATCGGCCTGGTGGTTGGAAATCTTGCTCGCCTGGCTGGAAATGTAGTTGTTCGTCACGCCCAGCGCGCCCGTCCCCGTGTTGTTCGCCAACGGGTATAAATCCGGGCTGCCAAATAGCTTCAGCGCCACCGGATTCGTAATCCGCGCCGCCGGAATGATATTCCCCGCGAACGGCTGCGCATTCGTCGGATCACGCATGATCAGATTCTGCGTCAGGAACCGCGATAGATCCCCCCGCCGCCACTCCGCCGGAGCCACGCTCGCCGTCGCCGGTCCGCTGCCCCGCTGCTCAGTCCCCTCATAATCCATGAAGAAAAACGCCTTGTTCTGCTTAATCGGCCCGCCGAACGTGCCGCCGAATATATTCCGCCGGAACGCATTCCGCTTGGCCCCCGCCCGATTGGCGAAGAACCCGTTCGCGTCTAACTTGTCATTCCGCAGAAACTCAAACGCGTTCCCGTGAAACTGATTCGTCCCGCTCTTCAACGACATCACCACGCTCGCCCCGCCGACGTTCCCATACTCCCCGCCGCCGTTGCCAGTAATGACTTTCACCTCTTCCAGCGCGTCCACGTTCGGCTGATAGCCAACACGATTACCAACAGTCTCGCCCGTCTCCACGCCGTCCAGCAGGAAGTTATTCGTCTGCTCCCGGTTCCCGTTCACCTGCGGCCGGCTCCCGCTCCCTTGGAACCGCGCCGACGTCCCCATCAGCGCGGGCGACGTGCTGATCGCCCCCGGAATCAACAGCGTTACCGACGCGAAATTCCGCCCGTTCAAGGGCAGGGAAGTCAGCTTCGAGGAGTTAATCGCGTCCCCCGTCGCCGTCGATTCGGTCTGCAAAATCGGCGCCGCCCCGGTGATCTCCACCGTCTGCGTCAAATCGCCAATTTCCATCTTGAAATCCACACGCCCAATCTGGTTCACTTCCAACGTAAACGGACCCACGGAGGATTTCTTAAACCCCGTGTTTTCCGCCACGACGTTATAACTCCCAATCGGCAAAAAGGGCAGCGTGTACACGCCCGTGCCATTCGTCACCGCGTTGTGCGTAATGCCCGTTCCAGCATTCTTGGCGACAATCTTGGCGCCCGCAATCGCGGCGCCGGTTGAATCGGTTACGGTTCCGGTAATGGAACCCGATGTGGTCTGCGCCGGCAGTAGCGACGCGAAAATACTCAACAGCAACAGAAAGCGTTTCATCCAGAGACCTTTCAGAAGCAAGATATGAGACTGCATACCGGGGCAGTCGTAGGGTACCGACGTGGTGCCGCTAGTCTAACCAATCCCGCCAACGGAGGGAAGCAATTCCTACAACCCGCGAATAAACGTTAATAATGCCCCCGCTTCCGTCTTCGGCCACGTCGATACCATCACCGCCCCCACCCGCTCGGCGTGCTCCACAATCTCCGCGTCGCTCATCCGTGTCGACACACCCGCCAGCGATTTCGCCTCAGCCGACGCCTCGCTCGTCCCGTCCTCCCCGTGGCACAACCCGCAGCTCCCGGCAAACGCCCGCCGCCCTCGATCCCATTCCAACACCCCCTCCCCCATCGCCCGCATCCCCGCCACCGTCAACGGCCACCGGCCGTCAAACCGAATAACGCCCGCACCGTCCACGACGGTGGCACGAACACCCTCACCCTCCCGGTTCGCCCACGCCGGCCACACGGTTCGGCACCCGCCCGCCCCAACCATCCCTTCCACTCCACACGCCCGCAGCCGCCCAACCGCCTCCCGCAACGCCGCGCACCGCTCCCCGTCCAACTCCGCACCCGCCATCACCAACGCCCGCGCCCCCGGCCCCGCCGGAACCCGCCACCCCTCCGGCGCCTTCGTCCGCAGCAACGACGCCGGTCCGGCTGCTGCCACCACCGCCAGCCACGTCCCTGTCAAAACCGCTCTCGTCCTCGCGCGTCTCAACTCAACATCATCGCGCATCGTCCACCGCCCCCCACGCAGCCCGGCTACGAGACTCCGGGTTGAAACGCCGGTCCGCTGTTACAAGACGGGCTCATTGTCACGCGTCCAGTTCACCCGGATGGCGCTCTTCGCGTAGCGCATCGAAATTTCCCGCGCAGTCCGCTGACCTCCCAGCATGGCGTTCGAACGCAGGGGCCCGCCCCGCTGAGTTTACGCAACACACGCTACGTTTGTGCCGATAGCTAACCAGCCCCATGGTAGTCTTATCGCTTCAGACCCCATGATTTCCCGCCGTTCGGCACTGTACAGTTCGGCTGCCGCCATTGCCGCACCCATGTACAATCGCGGCCAATTCGCCCTCCATGCCGCGGGCGAGCGTGCCTATTCCACCCGCACGCTCGACCTCGTCCAACGCGCCACCGTCATCGACATGCTGGGTCTGCTCACCCTCAACTACCGAAAGCTCACCGCCTGGGAATCCGACCCCGCCCGTTTCCTCCCCGCCGATTTCCAACGTCTCAAAGACTCCGGCACCACAGTCTTCCACCCCGCCGTCGGCTTCCTTTCCGGCGACATCTATGCCCAATCGGTTCGTGACATAAACGGCTGGAACGCTCTCATCAAGGCCCATCCCGACAAGTTCCAACGCATCGACGCCGCCTCCGATCTCCGCCAGGCCAAACAATCCGGAAAGCTCGGCATCCTCATCGGCCTGCAAAACTCCGAACACTTCCGCACCCCCGCCGACGTCGACGAGTTCCACCGCCGCGGCCAGCGCATCTCGCAATTGACCTACCTCGCCAACCGCATCGGCGGCGGTTCCGCCGGCGCCCCCGACACCGGCCTCACCCCGTTCGGCCAGCAAATCCTCGCCCGTATGAACGCCGTCGGCATGGCCGTCGATATCTCCCACTGCGGCGATCGGACAACCCTGGACGCCATCGATGCCTCCTCCGCCCCCGTCATTGTCACCCACTCCAACTGCCGCGCCCTGGTCCCCGGCGCCGCCCGCTGCAAGACCGACGAAGCCATCCGCCGCCTGGCCGCCAAAGGCGGCGTCATCGGCTTCACCATGGTCCGCGCCTTCGTCCGCAACGCCAAACACGTGACAATCGATCACGTCCTCGACCACATCGATCACGTCGCCAAACTCACCGCCATCGACCACGTCGGCATCGGCACCGACGTCGATCTCGACGGCCGCGACGTCGTCCTCAGTCCCGAGCGCCGCTTCGACCTCGACGGCATCCGCTACGCCGACAAAATTTTCGACCTCACCGAAGGCCTCGTCCGCCGCCGCTATTCCGACCCCGCCATCGAACAAATCCTCGGCGCCAACTTCGCCGGCGCCCTAGCCCGCACCTGGCCCCAAAATTAGGTCACCGCAACGCGGCCACAAACTCCTCCGCCGGCCCGATTTCGCGCCTCCGGGAAAGTCAGTCACAGCCTCGAAAAATAATCCGCAAATAGCTGATACGAAATAACATCCGCTCCATCTCCTCACTCGCTACAACCCGAAAAACTGGACAAAATTGGTAGAATACAAGTAGGAAGAGTGCTTCGCCCCTCCTCCACCGCCGGACAGGACGTCCGGCAATCTCCTGCAGAAGGGAATCTGCCAATGCCTCTCGTACCCGCCGCCACCCTGGCGCGATTCGTCGTCGGTGGTCAACTCGAATCCAAGCCCGCCACCACCCTCGAAACCTGGCTCGTCGACCAGGTCGCCTACGCCAACTGGGAGATGGAACGCGTCCGTGTCAACGCCGCCACCGCCTCCGAATCCGAACTGAACGCGCTCTACAACCGCGCCTCCCGCAACTGGAACCGCGCCCGCAAAGAGCTCGAAAAGATCCAG
Organism: Candidatus Sulfopaludibacter sp. SbA3; assembly: GCA_945860645.1. Taxonomy (GTDB): domain Bacteria; phylum Acidobacteriota; class Terriglobia; order Bryobacterales; family Bryobacteraceae. Next base: position 10,493 of record CAMATG010000070.1, read on the forward strand.
ACCAACCGGCTCCGCCACATCACCCGGCTCTCCCCCGGCCGCCAAAAACTCGCCGCCGCCGCCCCGCTCGGCGACCCCTCCCAGCCCGCCCGCGCCAAGGTCATGCCGAAGCGCCTCGTCGAGATGGTCGTCGAAGGCACCGTACCGCCCGAAGTGTTCAATATCCTCACCAAACAGGAGGCGCGCTAGCCATGGCATCCCCGGCCCAAATCCTGGCCAATCAGGCCAACGCCCAGCACTCCACCGGTCCCCGCACCGAAGAGGGCAAAGCGAAAAGCGCACAAAACCACCGCACCCACGGCCTCAGCCTGGGCGTCTTCACCCTCTCGCCGGAACTCGAACCCGAGTTTCGCGACTTCGAAGCCAAACTCGCCGTCGAACTCAGCCCCCAAGGCGCCGCCGAATGGGACGTCTTCCGCCAGTTCCTCGACGGCTCCGCGCGCATCCTCCAGATCCGCCACCTCGTCGCCAACATGATCAAGGCCCACGACGAGGACCCCCTCCTGGTCCCCGAACTCACCGCCGAAGTGCGCCAACTCACCCGTTACCGCGCCGCCGCGGAGATGATCGCCTTCCGCGCCCTCCGGCTCCTCCGCGAACTCCAAACCGCCCGCCTTTTCCGGATGTTCCACCTCACCCCGGAGGAGCGCAAGGTGGTGCCGCCCGTCGCCCAGCCCGGCCGCCAGTTCGAACTGAACGGCGACATGCTCGCCCACAACGACCGCGAGATCTTCTACTACGTCCACGGCGCCCATCACTTCACCGGCCGCTTCAACCCGCCGCCGGACGAAGCACCTACCACTTTTACCGGTTCAAACCCAATGGCCCGCGACGCCGACCGTGCCAAACGTGCAGAACCTCAACCCGCCGCACCCGCGGCTTAACCTGGTAGAAAATGCGGAAAGGAGCGTGTTCTATCACCCGGGTATTCCGCCTGGATTTGGACTCCCTACCCATATAGGGGAACGTGCGTAGGTGCTCTAAATGCGCAAACAACCCTTCCATAAAAGAAGGCGTCGTGTCCGGATGATTTGTGTCGGACCATTCGAGGATGGTCTCTAAATCCGCTAGCGCGGGTTCCGTGTAGATAACTTGGAAATCCACTCGGCGACAAGCCTGCGAGCTTCTTCACTTGTTACGAATCGGCCTTCTTCTGCCGCACGTATACCCCGGTCAATTGCGTCAAGCGTCTCTTGGTCTTCGGGCTCGTACGGATCATACGGCGCCTCGAATACATCCGGGATATGCGCTTCGCTCATACCCTTTACGCTACCCCACCGGTAGCCGATAAACAACCCCTCCGGCCCGCCATACCCGCGGATTCACCGGTTCAAACCCAATGGGCCCAGCCCGGAAAGGAGCGCCGAAAACGCAAACACTACAACGAGTCGCCGGAGTACTTCGCTACCCACAACGGGATCAATTCACGCATCGTCGCCAGCGGCACAACCTCGCCACGGCGGGAAGCACGAATCCCCCGGTCAATCGCCGCGAGCGTCTCCCGATCTTCGTCCGCAAAGAGATCATCGCCCGCCCCGAAGCGATCACTGGAATCCATGGCCGCCACCAACCCCTAGCAGCGGCCCCGCTTCTCGGCCATCTTTCGTTGCAACGCAGCCATCAGCCGCTCCGACACATCCGGCGGCACCGTCTGCGCTTCCACGCCCTTATATACCCGCAGCGTCTTCTGCGTCGTATCAACTACCACCCAGCAATTCGGGCACTCGTTAATGTGGCGCTGCAATCGCTCGCGCTCCTCCGGGCTCGTCGCCTCGTCGAGATAGGCGTTTAGCTCTGACATGAACTGTTTACAGGAAAGCAAACGCGTCGTCTCCCTTCCGCTTGAATTGGCGTGTCAACCGCTCCCGCAACTGCAAGCGGGCCCGAAGCAGCCGGCTCTTTACCGCCGGTATCGACAGCCCCAACGCCTCGGCCGTCTCTTCCGTGGATAACTCTTCCACGTCGCGCAACTGGAACACCGACCGGAATGTCGGCTTCAAACTCTGGATGGCCTCATCCAGCACAACACGTAACTCTTCCTGCGAGTAGGTCTGCTCCGGGTTGCCGTCCCATACGGCAATTTCCCGCGTCACCGCTTCCTCGCCCAGCTCGATCTCTTCGTCGAGCGAAACCAGCTTGTCGCCGCGGCGCTTCCGCAGCTTCATCAACGCCTCGTTCACGGCGATCCGAACAATCCACGTATAGAACTTGGAGTCCCCATGAAAATTGTCCAAATGCGTGTACGCCTTCAAAAAGGCGTCTTGCAATACATCCTCGGCGTCTTCGTCGTTCTGGGTAATGTTCCGGGCCAGCCGGTACACCTTCCGGTCGTATTGCCCCACCAGTTCGGCGAACGCACTATCGTCGCCCGCGCGGGCTCGCTCTACCAGAGCCCCCTCGTCGAACGCCACACTGCCGTTGCTCGATTGCATTCCCGTCTCTCGTTTACTATACCAGCCGCCCCCCATTCCTATCGGGGGTCCTCCATACTGCATGGCTGCGGTGGCGGTCATCATATACTAGTCGATGAGCGAATGGGCGCAAACGATTCACCCGCCCCGCTCAAACTCCCACTTTTCTCCAACATTATGAGTAGTTTTGCCATCACCCTGCCCGACGGCAGCCAAAAGTCCGTCGATGCCGGCGCCCGTCCGCTCGACGTCGCCGAAGCCATCTCCCCCCGCCTTGCCGAAGCGGCCATCGTCGCCCGTGTCAACGGCGTCCTCTGGGATCTCACCCGCCCCTTCACCGGCGACTCGACCCTCGAACTCCTCACCAACAAGAACCCCGAGGCCCTCGAAGTCTACCGCCACTCCACCGCCCACCTGCTCGCGGCCGCGGTCCTCGAACTCTACCCCGAAACCCAGCTCGGCATCGGCCCCCCCATCGACACGGGCTTCTACTACGACTTCGATCGCCCCGTCCCCTTCACCCCCGAAGACCTCGAAAAGATCGAGGCCAAAATGTGGGAAATCCAGGCCCGCGATCTCCCCTACGACCGCGTCCTCACCCGCAAGGATGAAGGCCTCGAAAAGTACAAGGACATGTGGATGAAGTCCGAGCTCATCACCGAGCGCGCCGACGAAGTCTTCTCCGAATACACCCTCGGCCCCGCCTTCATCGATTTCTGCCGCGGCCCGCACGTCCCATCGACGAAGAAGATCAAGGCCTTCAAGCTCCTCTCCATCGCCGGCGCCTACTGGAAGGGTGACGAAAAGCGCAAGCAGCTCCAGCGCATCTACGGCACCGCCTTCTTCACCAAGAAGGAACAGGACGAACACCTCGCCCGCATCGAAGAAGCCAAGCGCCGCGACCACCGCAAGCTCGGCGCCGAACTCGATCTCTTCTCCATCCAGGAACTCGCCGGTCCCGGCCTCGCGTTCTTCCATCCCAAGGGCGGCATCATCCGCAAGACCCTCGAAGACTGGATGCGCGAAGCCTACTTGAAGCGTGGCTATTCGCTCGTCTACACCCCCCACGTCGCCCGCGTCGACCTCTGGAAAACCTCCGGCCACTTCGGCTTCTACCGCGAGAACATGTTCACCGTCATGCCCCTCGATGACGCTGAATATCAGCTCAAGCCGATGAACTGCCCGTGCCACATCCTCGTCTACGCCCGCAAGCCGCACTCCTACCGCGACCTGCCCCAGCGCCTCGGCGAACTCGGCACCGTCTATCGCTACGAGCGCTCCGGCACCATGCACGGCCTCATGCGCGTCCGCGGCTTCACGCAGGATGATGCCCACATCTTCTGCACTCCCGAACAGGTGGAGTCGGAAGTCGTCGCCTGTCTGGAGTTCGCCATCGATACCCTCCGCACCTTCGGCTTCGAGAAGTACAAGGCCGAAATCTCCACCTGGGACGGCGGCGCCAGCGGCAAGTACGACGGCTCCCCCGAACACTGGGAACTGGCCGAAAACGCCCTCCGCC
>CAMATG010000071.1 GCA_945860645.1 Candidatus Sulfopaludibacter sp. SbA3
CCCGTCGAAACAAAACCCCCGTTGCAACGCCCCCTCGCCCGCCACTTCAGCGATGGCCTCTACCTCGCCGATCCCGTCCCCGCCGTCGTCTATTTCCGCCTCTTCGAATTCACCGCGACCGACCTGCTCCTCTACGTCTCCCCCATCCAGGAACTCGCCATCAGCCAGGGCGATGCCACCGCGATGCTCCGCGAATCCGGCGGCTTCATCGGCAACACCCATTTCGGGCCGAAGCTCTCCACCAGCCAGTCGCTCGAAGTCATGGAACTGCTCACTCGCCAGAACGCGCGCCAAACGCTCTGGCTCGCCCAGCACCTCCGCCCCGCCCTCTTCATCGGCTACATCCCCATCTGTGACGAACTCGGCCACCAGTTCCTCGGGCTCCACGAACAGGGAGATGCCGACGCCACCCGCGCCATGCTCTGGGGCTTTACCATCGCCGAACGCTGGTTCCAACTGGTGACGCCGCTCGTGACGAAGAAGGACCACCTCGTCATCACCGCCGATCACGGCATGGCCCCAATCTCCAAACTCGTCAATGTCAATGAAGCCCTCCGTCGCGCCGGCCTCGGCAAAGCCGCCACGCATGTCTACAACTCCGTACTCATCAACACCACGGATTGGAAGGGCGGCACCGTCCAGAACCGCGACGCCGTCCGCGCCCTCGTCCGCAAAACGCTCGAAGAGACCGGCGTCTTCACCGCGTTCTTCACACCGGAAGAACACGGCAAAAACTATGGCATCGGCGGCCCCGCCGGTAGCGATCTCTACTTCGATCTCAAGCCCGGCTACGGCGTCCGCGACACCGTCGGCGAACTCTTCCCCCCGCTCGAAAAACCAATCGGCTCCCACGGCTTCGTGTCCGATCGCCCCGACATGCTGGCCACGTTGATCGTCGCCAGCCCCCGCATCGGCAAGGCCACAAAATGGCCCCGCCTCAAGTCCATCGACGTCGCGCCATTAGCCGCCAAACTGCTCGGCATCGAGCCCCCCAAACAGGCCCGCGGCCGCAGCCCTCTCTAAAACTCCAGCCGCAGCCCCACCTGGTGCACGCGCGCGCCCTTGGCCGTGTTGATCGTCGCGCCGCCGCGCACATCCACCTGCGTCAAAGGCATATTGAAGTTCGCCCGGTTCGATAGATTGAACGTCTCCCAGCGGAACTGAAACGCCATATGTTCCGTCACCGCGAACCGTCGCGACAGGCTCATGTCGAACGTGAAGAACCCCGGCCCGTCCACCACGTTCCGCCCCGAACTGCCGAAGCGGTAGGACCCCCGCGGCACCACCGGAAACGCGCTCCGGTCGAACCACGCATCCACGCCCGGCGTCTCCATCCGCCCACTGGCGATCCGGTCCGGCCGCACCGCCTCACCCAGGTCAATCGACACGTTCGCCACCTTCGGCGTGAACGGCGCGCCTGTGTACGCTCGCGTCGTCCCGGCCAGTTGCCACTTCCGCAGGAAAATATTCCGCGCCACATCCGGCTCCCAAATAAACGCGCCCACCATCGAATGGCCGATATCGAAATCGGACCGCCCCCGCTCCCCGTGCAAATTGCGCGAATCCTGCGCCGACGGGAACCCCGCCGCAATCGTCCCGCCCGTGTTCGAACTCTCGTCAATTGCCTTCGCGTACGTATACGCCGCCCGCACAAACAGCTTCTTGCTGAACCGCCGCTTCACCGTCACCGCGCCGGAATTGTAAATCGAGTTCGACCCGTTGATGATGTAGTTGATCGTCTGAAACTGCGGAAACGGCCGCGGAAACGAACCATCCGGTAACCGCAATGCCAGCTGCCGGTTCGGCTGGTTCAGGTCAAAGCGGCGCGGCAGATTCGTTCCCTTCGAACCCGCGAAAGCCACCTCCAGCACGGAGCCCTTGCCGATCTCCCGCTCCGTCGTCAGGTTCCAGCTCTGCAGATACTGGCTCGGCTGATTCACATCCTGCCCCGTCGTCGAAGTCACGCCACCCACCCGCCGTTTCGCATCCGGAAAGGGATTGGAAACCGTCAGCAGCAGCGGGTTCGTGGACGTCGCCGAATAGCTCTCGTTGATCGAGAACGGATACGTGTCGCTGTTCTCATCCAGCCTGTACAGCGAACTGGTTCCGAAGAAAATCCCATACCCGCCGCGCACCACAAACTTCGTCCCCCCACGTGGCCGCCACGCAAACCCAAACCGCGGCCCAAAATCATTCCGGTCCGGATTCACCAGCGTGTCCCGCAGCCCCGCCGCCGATGCCATCATCACGTTCTGCGCCACGCCCGTCGCGTTAATCCGCGCGTCAAAATCCGGAATGATGCCTTTCCCGGAAATGACAATCTTCCCCAGGCTCGGCACGAAGCTCGACCACGCCCCGAACTTCTCCCGAGGCGGCAACATCAGGTCATAACGAACGCCAACGTTCAACGTCAGCGTCGACGTAATCTTGTAGTCGTCCTGCACAAACGCCGAGTAGTTCGAAACCAGATGATACGGCCCGGCCGCGTCCAGTTGGCGCCGCGATGTTTGCGCATACCCCATCAGGAAATCGGCAAACGGCTCCTGCGTGAACCGGCCTAAGAACGTCATCCGCCCCCGCGTGTCGCCAAACCCGCGCGAAAAATACTGGTAGCGCAAAAAGTCGCCGCCCGTCTTGATCGTGTGCCTGCCCTTGATCCACGTGAAGTTCCCGGTGTACTGATAGTTGTTGTAGCTCCAGATCTTCGGCAGGTCGTAGGCGTGGCCCAGAATCACGTACCCGGTCACTTCCATCTGCGGCAGTCCCAGCGCCACCGGGTTCTTCAGCCCGCCTGTAAACCCCACCTCGCTCGCCCAATCCCGCCCCGTAATCGGCCAGCCCTGATTGTTCGTCCGGCGCGAAAAACTCGCATTCGCCTCCACGATCATCGACGGCGAAATCGTCCGCGTATACCGCAACCCGCTCAGCAACTCAAACGGTGAATTCCGGGATCCAAATTCCGGAATGAACGACCGCGTAAACGGGTCAAACGACTCCGTCTTCCGCCACAGCGTCCGCGCGCTGAACTGGTCCCGAATGCTGAACGCGTGGTCCATCTTCATGCTGAAGTTGTCCCAGTTGTTATTGGCGTTGCTCTGCACCAGATAGTTCAACGCATTCGAATTCATGTTGGCTTTCGGGTAGTAGGCCGCCATCTTCAACGCCACCGGGTCGAACCGCGACGAAGGAATCTGCTTGCCCGGAAACGGCGTGTTCCGGTTCAACGGATCCACAATCGCCAGCGCCCGCCCCGTCGCGTCGACAGCCGCGGAAAAGTCCCCGCCAATCATCCCATTCGCCGGCACAAGCCCCCGCCGCGTCGCGCCCGAAATCTGCCGCAACGACTCCCAGCTCGCCAGGAAAAACGTCTTGTTCCGCCCGTCGTAAAGTTTCGGAATCACCACCGGCCCCGACGCCGTCGCCCCAAACTGGTGCCGCCGCAACTTCGATTTACCCACATCAAAAAAGTTCCGCGCGTCCAACACGTCGTTGCGCATAAACTCATACAACGAACCGCGCAGCCGGTTCCCACCGCTCTTCAGAATCACACTCAACACACCGCCCGCATACCGCCCGTATTCGGCCGCAAAACCGGACGTAATCATCTTGAATTCCTGCACACCCTCCAACGGCGGACTCACCATCGACCCCGTATTCCGCCTCTGCGTATTGTTCATCCCGTCAATCAAAAAGCCCGCATTATCGGCCCGCGCGCCGTTAATCGCAAACGCCCCGTCCCCGTCCTCCCCCTTCGGCAACACGCCCCCGCTCAAATACGCCAGGTCCGAAAAGTTCCGCCCCGCCAGCGGCATCTCGCGGATCTCGTCGTTGGTGGTAACGTCCCCACGCGCCCCGCTCTCCGTGTTCAACACCGGCGGCGTATCCACAATCGTCACGCTCTCCGTCACCGCGCCCACTTGCAGCGCAACGTCCAGCCGCAACACCTGGTCCAGCGCCAACGTGAACTCCGGCCGCCGGTACAGCTGAAACCCCTCCCGCCGCGCCTCCATCGAATACCGCCCCGGTGCCAGATTCGGCGCCGTAAAGTCGCCGCTGTCCCGCGTCACCACTTCGTTCGCCTGATTCGTCTCCAGGTTCGTCAGCCTCACCGTCACCGCCGGCACCACGCCGCCAGCGCTATCCGTCACCCGCCCCACCACCGTCGCCGATGGCGTCTGGCCCAAAGCAGCCATGCAAAACAGCGGCAATAATGCCGCGCGGAATCGTGCAAACATGGGACACCTCGCGAGAACTCTTACACGTAGTTTACTCGCATCACAAGCTGGTTTTGCGCGTTGCCGGCCCCAGAAACTCGCGTATCCTCCCCAACTCCGCCTGCCAGTCGCCAACCCGCACGCCCGCCTTATCCAGCCCGGCCCCCCGCGCAAACACAAACGCCACGCCCGCTCCCAACTCTCCCCGCAGCCCCGCACCCGTCACCCAATAGTGCCGCGCCCGCTTATCCCACACCCGCGCCATCGCGTCCGTAGTCGGTGCCCAGTCGCCCTTCGCCACCGGCTGCCAGATCACATGCGCCTCCAGCGAGTCGTTCTCATACTCCATCAGCAACGCCTGCAAACGCTCCGCCACCGCCAGGTCTGCCGGCGTCGTTGGCGACAACACCGCCACCACCCGCGCCTTCCCTACGCCCGCCTGAAACCCCTGCCGAAACGCCGCCTCATCTCCCCACGCCAGTTGACCCTCCGGCGTTGACCCCGCCGAAAACAGATACCACCACGCCACTCCGCCCACCGCTACCACCGCCAAAAACCAAACAACCAACACCCCCCGCCTCATCCCACAAACTCCCGCACCTGGGCCACGCACTTCGCCACCGGCCGCGTGCTGTCCACCAAAATCCCCGCGCCCCACCACGGGTACGTCGTCACAATCTCAGTCACCCGTTCATCCGTCAAATCCAATCCCGGATGCGAATCCCGCCGCGCCCTGTTCCGCTCCAACAGCACCGCCAACGGTGCCGTGAACTCCACCACATACAAAGCCGCGCCCGCTCCGCGCGCCACCGCCAAGCACCCCTGCCGGTCCTCAGCGTGACCAAACCCGCCATTGCAGATCACGATATCGGTATACCGCAACAGATGCCCCGCGGTCCACAACACCGCCCGGTAGGCCACCTCCCGGTCCGCCCGCATATGCGCCGCGTCGGGCAGCAGCGTCACCCGCGCCGCGTCCATCTCCAAATGCGCCCAACCCAGGGCCCTGCCCACGGTTGACTTCCCCGTACACGGTGGCCCGCCAAAAACCACCAGCTTCTTCATGGCTGCAGCGTCAACGTGGACTTCACCGTCCACCCGTCCGGATAGTGCAGCGGATAACTCGTCGCGTTCGAATACGCCTCCCACTGGTCCTTGAAATGGCCCGACAGCGGCTGCCCGCTCTGCCCCACCGGCAGGTTCAGCAACCCGCCCTGCGGATCCCCAAAATCCACCACCATGCGCATCGATGGCCCCATCCGCCCCGTCGTCTGCTTCACCGTCGTCGACGACCCACTCACCCCCACCGGCCCGATCTGAAAATACCCCGACACCCACGGCACCCCGCGCACCACCGGGTTCACAATCGCCAGCTTGTTGAACTCGCCCCACTGCCACTTCCTCACGTCCGGCCCCTGCCGCCGCGCGCCCTCTTCCACGCCCTCCTGCAGGCACCGCAGCAACTCGTGATCCCAATCGGCGAACCACCCCTCCGGCCGCTTCCGCAGCATGTTCTCCATCACCCCGAAATAGATGAACGGCTCCCATTCAATCGTCGGCATGTTCGTCGCCTTCGCCGCAATGGACCGCCGCAAATAATTCGCCAAATACGTAGCAATCAGCGGCTCCGCCTTCGCCGCGTCCATGTCGCCCTTCCACCCGCGCAGCATCTCCACCGCGCCCTTCAACAGCGGATTGCTGGCCTTCTTCCTGTCCCACGCCGCCACCGCCTGCCCCGCCAGAAAATGCGAAAAGGGCGAGTAAATATCGGCCTGCAACTTCACCATCTCCTCCGGCGCCCACTTCTCCCGCCGCTTCAGTTCATCCAAAATCCGGTTCGCCCGATAGTGCGGCGCAAAGTTCCCGCTAACCGCATACGCATACTTCTCCGGAAACGGATTCTGATTCCCCGTCACAATCAACCCCGGCCCGGGATTGTAGAACGACGGCAGCTCGTCAAACGGAATAAACCCCTGCCATTCACACGTCCCCGCCGCCAGCACCCGCTGCCCGTTGCAGTCTTTCCGGATCGGCAACGGCCCCGTCACCTGCAGCCCAATATTCCCGTCCTTATCCGCATACGCCACGTTCGACGCCGCCCCCGGAAACTCCCGCAACGCGTCCCGAAACTCCGCCCAATTCTTCGCCCGGTTCAACTTCACCAGCCCGATCTTGAACGGCCCATTCTCCGCCGCCACCCACCGCAGCGCCACCGGCTTCCCGCCCGGCCCGCTAAACAACGGCCCGTGCTCATTCACCAACTGCTGATACGGCTCCCCCGCCGTCCCCTTCACCGCAATCCGGTCCCGCTCCAGCCGCGCCTGCTGCGTCGCCGGCACGTACAAATCCTGCACATCGAAACCCAGGTTCGTAATGCCCCACGCAATGTGCTCGTTCCGCCCCACCACAATCGCCGGCACCCCGGGAATCGCCACGCCCGTCACATTCACCCCCGGCCCCTGCAAATGCGTCATGTACCAAACGCCCGGCAACGACCACGCAATGTGCATGTCATTCGCCACCGCCGCCTTGCCCGACCGCGTATGCGCTCCACTCACCGCCCACGCATTGGACCCCGGCTGATTCTCCGATCCCGTCCGTTCCGGAAACAGCTGCGCCACCTTCGCCGCGTCGCCCTTCTCGTACATCGCCTCCCGCGTCAGGTCGTGCTTGTACGTGTTGCTCAACGACTGCTGCATCATCAGCCCCACCAGCATCGTGTCCTCAATCCGCCACGGCCGCGGCTTGTACCCCAGCAGTGTGAACTCCACCGGCAGCCGGTCCATGTGCGTCTCCATGTAATGGTTCACGCCCCGCGCATACGCCGCCAGCACCGCCCGGTCCTCCCCGCTCACCGATCGCGCCCGCTGCTCCGCCAGCCGCGACATCCGCAACCGCCGGAACTCCCGGTCACTTTCCAACGCCGCCAAACCCGCCACCTCCGCCAACTCCCCCGCCGTCATTCGCCGAAAAGATTCCATTTGCCAGAACCGGTCCTGCGCCGTCACAAACCCCTGCGCAAAATACAGGTCCTCCGCCGTCTCGGCGAGAATATGCGGCACTCCCAGCGCGTCCCGCTCCACCCGCACACCCTTCGCCAGCGGTGCCGAGATCGTCCCGCTCGCCTGCGCCAGCGGCCGCCAGGCGAACCAATAAACCGCGCCAATCGCCGCCAGAAGAGCGATGCCGATCAGTACGTTGATAGACTGTAGTAGCTTTCGAGCAAACACTAACTCTAAGTATGGCCGATTCAAGTTACGGTTACCGGTTCCTGCTCGTTGGCCTGATCGTCGCGGCAAACGCCTTCTTCGCGGCCGCGGAGACCTCGCTCCTCAGCTCCCGCAAGTCCCGCCTGAAACAGCTCGCCGACGACGGCAATTCCGGCGCCAAAGCCGCCCTCCACCTCCTCGAATATCCCGAGCGCCTCCTCTCCGTCACGCAAGTCGGCGTCACCCTCGCTTCCCTCGGCCTCGGCTGGGCCGGCGAAGAAACCATCCATCAAATCCTCATGGGCTGGATGCAGCCCCTCATGATGCCGCTCACAGAAAAGGTGATCCCCGTCATCGCCCTCGTCTTCTCCTTCGCCCTGATGACCTACATGCACGTCGTCATCGGCGAAGTCGTCCCAAAAAACATCGCCATCGAAACTGCCGACCGCTTCGCCGTCCTCGTCGCCCCCATCCTCGTCGTCTTCGGCCGCATCGCCGGCCCACTCGTCTCCATCATCGAGCGCTCCTCCAAACGCATCTCCCTCCAACTCGGTCTCAAGGGAGAAGGCGAAGGCTCCGGCGGCCACTCCGTCGAAGAAATCAAATTCATCGTCTCCCTCTCGGAGTCCGAAGGCAAGCTCCAGAAGTTCCAACAACTGGCCATTCACCGCCTCCTGGAACTCGAAGAATACGCCGCCCGCGAGATCATGGTCCCCCGCAGCAACATGGTCGCCGTGCCCGTCGACACCTCCCTCGAACAACTCCTCGTCCTCCTCAACGAACACCAGTTCTCCCGCCTCCCGGTCTTTGAAAAAAGCACCGATCAGGTCATCGGCATCGTCCACCTGAAGGACTTGATCCAGGTGCTGATGCTCCGCAACGGCCCCGCCCAATTCAACCTGCGCAACGTCATGCGCGTGCCCATCTTCGTCCCAGAAACCCGTTCTCTCTCTGACTTGATCGACGTCTTCCGTGCCCACACCACCCACATGGCCGTCGTCGTCGATGAGCACGGCTCCACCACCGGCGTTGTCACCCTCGAAGACGTCCTCGAACAGGTCTTCGGCGAAATCGAAGACGAACACGATATCTCCCGCCCCAAGCAGGACCGCAACTCCGCCGCCCTCGAACTCGAAGGCACAATCAATATCCCCGATCTCGCCAACGAGTTCGGCGTCGAACTCCCCGCCGACGGCGGCTTTGAAACCCTCGCCGGCTACATCCTCTCCAAGGTCGGCGATCTCCCTCAACCCGGCGCCGTCATCGAAGACGATGGCCACCGCTTCACCATCCTCGAAATGGAGCGCAACCGCATCGCCCGCGTCCGCGTGGAGCGCCTCGAACCCATCGCATGACCCCAGCAGAAATGCACGCCGCCATCCGCGCCGAACTCCTTGCCCACGCCGAGCCCGAAAAGCTCCCCACCATGCAACGGTTCTTCAAGGACCCCATCGACGCCTACTGCACCTACACCCTCCACGTCCGCAACCTCGCCAAAAAACACGGCGCCGAATTCGCCGCCTGGCCGGACAAAGACCGCAACGCACTCACCCGCGCCCTCTGGGCAAGCGGCAAGCACGAAGAGGGTTCCGTCGCCATTCTCCTCTACGCCCGCATGCGCCGCAAATGTGAATACTGCGAATGGAAGCTCTTCGTGAAGTGGCTCGAAAAGGACATCCACAACTGGGCCCACTGCGACACGCTCTGCGCCGACGTCATGGGCCCGCTCCTCATCGCCCACCCCGAATGGCTCAGCGAACTCCCCGCCTGGACCACCGCCAAACAAAAGTTCAAACGCCGCGCCGCCCTCGTCGTCCCGCTCAAAGGAATTCGCAAAGGCCTGTTCCGCGACGAATCCCAACAGCTGATGGCCGCGCTAGCAACCGACAAGGAAGACATCGTGAAAAAAGCAATCGTCTGGATGAAAAGGGAACTCGCCCGATGAGACGCCGCGACCTCCTCCTCACCGCCGCCGCGCCCCTGCTGGCCCAAACACAAACATCCCGCCGCGAACTCTTCCTCGACGAATCCCTCGTCGAATGGATCCGCGGCGCCGAACTCCGCCTCGGCACCCCCGTCGAAAAGGAAATCGTCCTCAAGCTCGACCGCCCCCACGAAGGCCCCTTCAGCGCCTATTTCACGGTCCTCCACGACAACGGCAAATACCGCCTCTACTACCGCGGCGTCCCCGAAGCCGGCAAGGACGGCCGCCCGTCGGAGGCCACCTGCTACGCCGAATCCGCCGACGGCATCCAGTTCGAAAAACCCGCCAACAACATCCTCTTCCAGGGCCAGGCCCCCTTCTCCCACAACTTCTGCCCGTTCATCGACCGCAATCCCCGCGCCACCACCCGCTACAAAGCCCTCTCCGGCATCGCGACAAGCGGTCTCAAAGCCTGGGTCTCCGACGAAGGCCTCAAATGGCGCGCGCTACAAGAAGGCCCCGTCATGCCCGCCACCAAACTCCCCATGTTCGACTCGCAGAATCTCGCCTTCTACTCCGAAAGCGAAAACTGCTACGTCGCCTACGTCCGCCAGTTCCGCGACCGCGTCCGCTCCATCGTCCGAACCACCTCCACGGACTTCCTCAACTGGTCCCCCTACGTCCCCCTCGATCTCGGCGGCGCCCCCGCCGATCACCTCTACACCAACCAGCTCCACCCCTACTTCCGCGCCCCCCACATCTACGTCGGCATCGCCGCCCGCTTCAATCCCAAGCGCCAGGTGCTAACCCCCGAAGAGGCCCGCGAAGTCGGCGTCCACCCCGACTATTTCAAGGACACCTCCGACAGCGTTCTCCTCTCCACCCGCGGTGGCGACACCGTCTCCCGCTACTTCCGCGAGTCCTTCCTCCGCCCCGGCCTCGGTCTCAACCATTGGGTCAGCCGCGACAACTACCCCGCGCTCAACATCGTCCCCACCGGCGAAGGCGAGATGAGTTTCTACGTCAACCGCCACTACGGCCAACCCACCGCACACTTGCAGCGCTACGCCCTCCGGACGGACGGCCTGGCCAGCCTCCACGCCGGCTGGCGGGGCGGGGAACTGCTCACCGTGCCCGTCCCTTGCACCGGCGCCAATCTCGAGCTCAACTTCGCCACCAGCGCCTACGGCGGCGTCCGCGTCCAAATCCTCAACGAGGACGAAACCCCCATCCCCGGCCTCGCCCTCGGCGACTGCGCGGAGATGATCGGCGACCGCATCGCCCGCAACGTCAAGTGGCGCGGCGAACTAAAACAGCAAACCGGCAAAACCGTCCGCCTGCTCTTCTCCGTCAAGGACGCCGACGTCTACAGCTGGCGCTTCACTTCGTAACGAACGGCAACAACGCCCGCAGTCGCTCATCGCGCATATACAGCCCGCCCCACACCAGCGCGCCCAGCAGCGGCGTGGCAAAGTACGCATCGTCCACGCGCACATGCGTCGCCGTCGCCCCGCCCAGGTACCCCGTCAACAGAATCGCCCCCAAAACGCTCGTCCGCGGCACCAGATACACGACCGTGCAAACAAGCTCCAACACCCCCAGTCCCACGGCCTTACTCACCGGCCAACCCAAATGCGCGAACCCCTCCGCCAGCCCCGGCCCCTGCGCAAACTTCATGCCCGCGCTGACGAGAAGCATCAGCACCGGCACCGCGCTCATCGCCCACCCACTCCAAATTCGCGATTTCGTCATGCCTAAGTCTAAAGCCAAACGAACGCCGGATGGTCCACCCCGTGCATCGCCGCCACCGCCCGCCGGTACACCGCCCCACCCTTGTCCCCATTGGTGAACACCGCCACCGCCGCCCGCCGCCCCGGCTCCACAAACACGATATTTTTGTACCCCGGATTGTCGCCCCACTGCCACCAAAACGTCCGCCCGTCAAACGTCTCAACACCCCACCCCAACCCCCATCCCAGCGCCGTCCCCGCCCCGCCGCTGAACGAAACCTGCTTCTCCCCGAACTGCGCCACGCCCATCGCCGTAACCAAAAACCGCGCGTAATCGGTCGCCGAAGTCTTCAAACTCGCCGCCGCGTTGATCGCATAATTCGTCGTCAAAACGCGCCGCTTCGTTTCCCGCAAAAACGCCGCGCAATCCTCGCACGTCCACTCCTCACAAGCCTTGGCCGCAAACGCATCCAGCGCCGCGTTGTCCTTCTCAGAATTCCGCCGCACCCCCTGCCCATCGTGCCCCGCCGCCGTCCGCTCCGCCGGCGTTCTCCACCCAAACGTGCTAGCCCCCATCCCCAACGGCGCGAACACCGTCTCCCGCACATGCCGCCCAAACGGCACGCCGGTAATCTTCTCCATCACCCGCTGCATATACACATACCCCTCGCCCGAATAGCGAAACGTCTTCCCCGGCACCGCATCCGGCGCCAACGCCGCCCCCGCTTCAAATCGCCAGTTCGGAAACCCCGTCGAATGGCTCAACGCCATCCGCGCCGTCACCCGCCCGGCCTCTGGCGAGCCCTCCAGCGCCACGTAATCCCCCAACGGCTTATCCAGGTCCCAACGCCCCGCCCGCGCCAACGCCAGCACCGCGTAAGCGGTAACCTGCTTCGATAACGATGCCGCCGCGAAGATCGTCTCCGCCGTCGCCGCCCCGCCCTGCAGGAACGCCGCCTTCCCACCCGCCACGGAAACTACAGACACCGCGGGCACATCCGCCAGCCGCATCCATCCTTCCAGTTGCGTCCGCGTCAATCGCCCAAAGGGCTTCCCCTCCAACACCGGAACCATCCCCGCCATCAATAGTGTTCGTCGTAGCATCCCCATCTACTACGAGCCACCCCGCAAAAGGTTCCGCGCTACTACTTCGCGTTCACGCTAATTTCCTTGAAGAACACAATCGACTTCGCATCGTGGTTCTGCACCCCGATATACCCCGTGTTCGCCCGCGGCCCGCGGATCGGCTCATACCACTGCTTCCGCTCCGGCACCGCCTGGCCTTCCTTGTATTCGTTCACCAGTTTCCCATTCAGCTTCACCCGCGTCACCGCGCCCTTCAGCTCAATCTCCAACGTGTTCCATTCCCCCATCGGCTTCTGGTTCCGCTGCGTCACTTTGCTGATCGAATAGATCGCGCCCGTGCAATGCCACTCATCCCCCGCCGAATCAATCTGCACCTCGTAGCCGTTGTGAACCCCATACCAGGCGTCCTTCGGCTTCTCCGGCATCCGGATCACCACGCCCGAATTCCCGCGCTCGCTCGTGGTCTTGAACACCAACCGCACCGTCGCATTCCCAAACGCCGCGGGATCAAAGTACAAAAGCCCCATCCCGCCGCCCGTCTTCAACATCCCGTCTTCCACGGTAAATCCAGGCCACCCCACCTGCTTCCAACCGGTCATATCCTTGCCGTTGAACAACGGCTTCCACGCGGCAAACAGTCCAGGCGTGAGCAGGGCGAAAAGCAGTAGGAGTCGCATATCGTTCGGTCTCCAGTATGAAACTTCCCGCCCCTCCCGTGTCAAATCGCTACTGCTTCTTCGCCTCGAACGGCCGCGCCTGCCCGCCCTCGCGCTCCGCGTTGCCCTTCATCATGGCGCCCTCCACCGTCCCGCTGTAGTTGGTCTTCATGTCCCCATTCGGCGTCGAAATCGTCGTCGAAAAACTGAACTTGTTCCCGTCCAGCTTTCCGTCCTTGATCTCCGATGCCGGCGGCTCCATCTCGCCAAACTTCATCGAGAATTTCCCCGTCACCTTCCCGCCCTCTTCCTTCAGCTCGAAGGTCTGCACGATGGTCATCGCCTGCCCATCCCGCTCCATCTTCCGCTCCGCCACCCACTTGCCATCAATCGGCCCGGCGATCGCGGTCGCCATGAACAACAGCGCGCTCCCCGCCAGGGAAAAGAATCTCTTCATAACTGCTCCTGGGCAAACCTCGTCAATGTCCGGCCCGCCACGCGTGAGTATAGCGAACCGGCGACCGTCTAAAGTCGCCGAACTTCGATCTCACGTAGATGCTCGAAGTCCTTGTAGTTATCTGTCAACAGGGGTATTCGCCAGCGTTTCGCTGTCGCTGCGATCCAGGCATCACTGTCACTCATCGGGCGTCCCGCCATCCGGCTTTCCACTACGATGCCTGCCCAAAGTGAACATTCCTCCTCGTCCGGAAGCAAGGTCGTAAACTCCCGAATGTGTTGCTCCAGCAGCAGGCGTCGCTGCCCACCCCAGCTGTTTAGCTGTGGCCACAATAAGAGCTCGGCTCTGGTCATGAAGGAGATGTGGCATTGGCTGTCGCGAACCGCGTCCGCACAGCGCCGATACAACGGGCTCTCTCGTTTAAACAATATCGACACAATATTCGTGTCGACCAGCAGGACTTTCACAGGCCGGCAGTGGCGCCGTGCCGCCGCCTCTCCCGGATAAACTTCAAAAACTCTTCCAACTCATTCGGATCGCTGTTATCGCAGTCCATGTGCGGCATCGAGCCGTCCGGCAGCAATTGAATTGGCGGCTTCAATCCAGGAGGAATCGGTCTTCTTTCCCGCTCGGGTTTTTGCGGAGCGTCATCTTTCAGTTTCGCCATAACCGATCACCTCTACTTTGATTTTATTACGACCCCGCCCGCCCCCGCGCCAACCGGTACGCCAATCCAATCGCCGCCCACGCCGCCCCCAATAGCAACGATTTCGGGCTCAAACTCGCCCACATATACAGGCACAACAAAAACCCGCACGCCGGTGCCACAGCCGCATAACTCCGCGCCCGCCACGCCCGCAGGAACGCCGCCAAGTTCACCCCAATAAACCCAATAAACGCGCCAAAATTCAACAACTCCGCCCCCAGCTCGTACGTCAGCGTCAACGCTCCCGCCAACGAAATCGCCCCAATCAACAACACGTTCCACGCCGGCACCTGCCGCACCGCATCAATCCGCGCAAAGAACTTCGGCGGCAGAACATTATCCCTGCCCATCCCAAACAACAGCCGCGCCCCCGCCATCTGC
>CAMATG010000072.1 GCA_945860645.1 Candidatus Sulfopaludibacter sp. SbA3
AACATCGTCTTCGAATAAGCCCGCGACCGCCACAACACCCCCGCCGTGATCGCCGTCCACGCCACGTGGCCAAACGGAGCCAAGATTCCCCGCAACGTAATCGACTTCACCATCGCCCCCGAAGCAAACAAAATTCCCGCTCCCGACTTATCCGGCAACGCACTCAAAAACGCATTAAACGCATACCCCGCGCTCTCAAACGCCGCGAACCCAGCCCCCACCGCCGCCCCAAACAACACCCCGTTCAACAGGTACAGCTTGTCCGCCTTCCGCATCATGATCACCACCGCAATCAGCTTCCCGATCTCCTCCACAATCCCCGCCGCCGGCGCCCCCAAAAACTGGTGCAGACTCGAAATCTGGAACCCGATCAACGACACGAAAATCGACAACACCCCGCCCGCCCCCACCAGCATCAACACCCGGTGAAACGGCACATTCCGCGGCGCGTTCAATTCAAAGAACAAAATCGCCGTCGCAAACGGCATCGCCAACGCGCCCATGATCATCATCCCCGGCAGCATAATCGTGTTCTGAAACTGCAAGAAAGCCGCATACTGCACCAGGTACATCATCCCCACAAACAACAACACCCGCCCGAAAAACCATGGCTTCGGCCACCCCGTCGGCACCTGGACAATGTCCGGCGTCGTGTGCGGCGAACCCACCTGGAAATACTCGTCAATCTCGTCCTGCGTCCGCGTCCGGAACACCTCGGAGAACATCTCCTTCAGGCTGAACCCTTCCAGCTTTTCCAAACTCGCGTGCTTGTCCAACTGCGTCCAGAACCCAGCCGCCACGCCCCCCGATTTCGGCATCACAGGCTGCTGTTGCGGCGCCGCTCCAATCCCCGGCACAAACCCGCACGACTGGCACGAATACGAGCCAATCACCACCTGCGCCTGACACCGCGGACAAGGCACCGTCGTCGGCCGCGCCGGCTGCGCCGCCAACGCCGCCATACAGTTCTGGCAATGCGTATAGTTCCCCGGGATCGCCACCCCGCATCGCTGGCACCCTCGCTGCACAACAGGCGTAGCAACCGCCAACCCCATCCCGCACGAATGACAGTGCGCCGCCTGCGGATGCACGTTCACCCGGCACCGCGGACAAGTCGGGTACGCAGGCCCCATCGACGCGCCACATCGCCCACACGCCGGCGCACCCGGCGCCACCGCAGTCCCGCAGTTTCCGCATTGCATAATGCCGTCTATTCTACGACTACTGCCCCACCAACAACGCAACCACCCGCGCCGCCGCCAATCGCACCTCCAACCGAGGCTCGCCCACAGAGCGAACCATCGCCCCCCACCCAGGCTCCAAACTCTTCCCCGTCAGCTTTCGATCCATAGCCTCCAGCCCCATCGCCCCCAACTTCGCCAAATCTTCCGAAATCGGAAAGAACTCCCGCAACAGCGGGGCGCCAGCCCCAAACGGCGCTAGCCGCGCATGGTTATCCCGCCACAAAATCAGCCCCCGCCGGATCTCCCGTTCCCGTTCTACGCCACCAGAAACCACCCACTCCCTAACCAGCGTCTCCATCCGCCGTACCGCCGCCGAATCCCCTCTTGCCGCGTCCACCATCCGGTTCAGCTGCGCCTCCTGCGTATAGCGTTGGAAAACTTCCCGGTGCTCAATCCCCAACGGGTCCAGCGTATCCGCCAACACCCGCAGCGCATCCACCGGAGCCCCCGGCGCCACCCGCCGCAACATCGGCTCATAGTTCAACTCGTGCCGAGCCCCATAAAACGTCAGCCGTGACGAAATAACATCCAACCGCCGATACATATCCGCCACATCCCGCACCCCCTCGGCAGACCACAGCCGCTCCGCCACCGCCGCGCTCTTCGGCCACATCCGCGAATCAATCGTCTCCGGGCTGATGAACTCCGTCCACATACACGCCTCCCCGCCCAACACATTCTTCCGCTGCTCCGCCGTCAACGCCGCCCCCGGCCCGCCAAACGGATCAACGGCATAATACTCCCCCGCCAGCTTCAAGTGGTCCAGATAATACCCAAACGACAACAATCCCTGATACCCCCGCGCCGCTGCCGTCGCCAGCGACTCATGGTTCTGCCAGCTCTCCACCACAATGTCCTTCGGCAGATCTTTATGCAGAATCTCATCCCACCCCATCATCCGCTTCCCATGCTTCTTCACAATCTGCAGCACCCGCTGGTTGAAATACGTCTGCAGCCCCGCCTCATTCCCCAACCCCTTCTCCCGAATAAACGCCTGAATCCCCGCGTTCGCCTTCCACTGCCGCCCATTCACCTCGTCCCCGCCAATATGAAAATACGCGTCCGGAAACAACCCCGCCATCTCCCCCACCAGCCGATCGATAAAGGTATACACAATCTCCTTCGTCGGATCCAACGCCGGGTCATAGACCCCAAACGTGTGAATGATCGAATACGGCCCCGGCGCGCTCCCCAGCTCCGGATACCCGATCAGCCACGTCCCCGAATGTCCCGGCATATCGAACTCCGGCAACACGCGAATCCCCCGGTCCCGCGCATACGCAATCACATGCCGGATCTCCTCCTGCGTATAAAAATCGCCCTCCGTCCCCAACGTATGCAGCTTCGGGAAGACTTTGCTCTCCACCCGGAACCCCTGATCATCCGTCAGGTGCCAGTGAAACACGTTCAGCTTCACCGCCTCCATCGTGTCCAGCGTCCGCTCAATCACCGGCACCGGCATGAAGTGGCTGGTGACATCAATCAACAGCCCCCGCCAAGGAAACCGCGGCGCATCCGTAATCACCACCGAAGCCGCCGCAAACCCCTTCTCCCCAACCTCCACCAGTTGCAAAAACGTCTGCAACCCGCGCGTCGCCCCCGTCACCGTCTTCGCCGTCAGCCGCGCCTGCTCCACGCCCACATGCAACGTGTACGACTCATCCTCGCCCAACAGCAACGCCCCGCCATCGGCCACCTGCGCGCAGTCCACAATCAGGTTCGCCGCCCCCACCGACGCCGCCAATCCCCGCTTCACCGGAATCCCCGTCTGCGCCGCCAACTGCCCCAAAAACCGCGCCCCCGCCCGTTGCAACCGCGGCGGCGCCATTCGCGCGAACGCCATCCGGAACCCCACATCCACCGGCATCGCCCCCGCCAACCGCTCCACCTTCACCGGCAGCGGCATCAACGCCGGCTCCCCCATCAAAACCCCGCAAATCGACAACAAAAAGAGAATCCGCATAATCCTCACTCCGTAAATTCGAAACTCTCCCCACGCCGCCTCTGGATCAAATGAAACACCAATCCCGCCACAAACCAAATGCCCCCCATCACCAGCGCCGGCTTCGACAAATTCACCCAGATCGAAAGACAAAACAAAAACCCAATCCCCGGCAATATCTTCCCCCGCAAAACTCCCAACCCCGGCAACCGCATCACCGCCGCGTTCACCCCCATAAACGCCAGAAACGCCCCAAAATTAATCAGCTCCGCAGACCGCTCATAGTTCAACACCAGCGCCCCCGCGCAAGCCATCACGCCGACCACCGCCACATTCCAAACCGGCGACGCCGTTCGCGAATCCAGATGCGCAAAGAACCCCGGCAACGCCCGCGCCCGGCCCATACTATAAAGCAACCGCGCCACCCCCGTCTGCGCCGTCAGGCCGGACCCAAAACTCGCCACAATCAACACCACCGCCAGCGATTGAAACATCCACTCCCCGCCCACCCTTCGGCTCACATCCAGAAACGCCGTTTCCAAATTCCCAAACGTCCGGTAGTCCGGCCAAACCAACTGCGCCAAATAGATCTGCAAGCCCCCGAAAATCCCCGTAAACAGCACCACACCCACCGCCGCCAGCATCACATTCCGCCTCGGATTTTCAACCTCTTCCGCCAGCGTCGTCACCCCATCAAACCCGCCATACGTCAACGCCGCCACCGACGTGGCCGTCAACACCGTAGCCATCTTGAAGGTCCCCGGCTCATAGAACGGCACCGTAGAAACCAACCCATCCGCCCCCAAGAACCGCACCGCCAAAACAATGAAAACCGAAATCACCGCCGTCGTCACAACCATCAGCACCCAGCTCGCCCGCGCCGTAAACTGAATCCCCCGCAGGTTCAAACCAGTCATCAAAACCGCAAACAAAACCACCCAAACCGCGTAAGGGACACCCGGCACAATCCGCTGCAGCGTCACCGCCCCGTAAATCGTACAAATCAGCGGCACCAGCAGATAATCCAAAAACATCGCCCAACCCGTCAAAAAGCCCAGCACCGGATGCAAGCTCCGCGAAACATACGTGTAAGCCGACCCCGCCGACGGATACACCGCCGCCATCCGCCCATAGCTGATCGCCGTCAGCACCATCGCCCCCATGGCGAACAAAATGGTAGTAACCGCAAACCCGCCCGAAAGCTGTTGCGCAATCCCGAACAGCGGCACCGGCGCAATCGGCTGCACCAGAACAATGCCATAAAGCACCAGGTCCCAAAGGCCCAGCACCCGTCGCAAATGAGGAGCGGCAGAATCCGACATCAACCCAATAGCCTATCAGCCCGCACTTCTTTCCGAAATCAGAAAGAAAGGTGTATCCTGAAACCGGTGGCGACAAAACCCGATCGCGACAAACAAACCATCGAAGCGCTCCTCCGCAAACAAGGCCCGCTCTCGCGCGGCGCCATCCACTCGCTCACCGGCATCCGCCTCTCCGCCACCTCCGAACTCGTCCGCGAACTCCTCGCCGACCGCCGCCTCCTCGACGCCGGTGCCGCCGAAGGCGCCAATCTCGGACGCAAAAGCACCCTCCTCCAGCTCAACACCGACCGCCGCGCCATCATCGGCCTCGAGTTCGACGACGAATCCATCACCGCCGGCGTCACCAACCTCAAACCCGAAATCCAGCTCCTCCTCTCCGCCCCCACCAAACTGGCCACCACCCGCGACTCCCTGCTCCGCCAACTCCTCGCCATCACCAAAAAGACCATCAAACAGGCCCAAATCCAGCCCATGGGCATCGGCATCGCCGACCCCGGCCTCGTCGACCGCCGCAACGGCATCACCCTCTCCTGCTCCACCCTCCCCTACTGGTCCAACGTCCCCTTGCGCGAAATCTTCACCCGAGAATTTGCCCTCCCCGTCCTCCTGGAATCCCGCACCCGCGCCAAAGCCTTCGCCGAACACCAGGCCGAACCCGCCGAATCCGCCGCCACCAGCATGATCTACATCGACTACGGCTCCGGCATCGGCGCCGGCCTCTACGTCGATGGCCGCCTGCTCTACGGCCAGGGCTCCGCCGCCGGCGAGTTCGGCCACACCCGCGTCACCGACGATGGCCCCATCTGCCCCTGCGGCAGTTTCGGATGCCTCGAAGCCGTCGCCGGTCTCCGCGCCGTCGAATCCCGCGTCCGCCGCATTCTTTCCGATGGCGGAAAAAGCGAATTAGCCCCCGACACCAACGGCTGGCTAGTCTTCGAAGCCGCCAGCCGAGGCGACAAAGTCGCCATGAACGTCACCGCCGAAGTCGCGCGTCACCTCGGCCTAGGCATCGCCAACCTCGTCAACCTCTTCAACCCCGCCCTCATCGTCCTCGACGCCCGCCTCGCCGTCGCCGGCCAGGAGTTTCTGGACCAGATCACCGCCCACGTCCGCCGCCAGGCCCTCCGCGAAGCCACCGCCCAACTCCGCCTCCGCTACGGCGTCACCCGCGCAAACGAAGGTGCCGCCATCCTCGGCGTCGCCGGCATGGTCATCGAACAACACTTCAACACCGGATCGGAGAACCTCCCATGAGCAGCCCCCTCGCCCTCCACGGCGGCCAGCCCGTCAGAACCGCCCCCTTCCCGCAATGGCCCGTCCACGGCCCCCGCGAAGAGGAACTCGCCCTCGAAGTCCTCCGCTCCGGCCAGTGGTGGCGCTACACCCTCGGTGAAGCGGTCGACCCCACCCAATCCCCCTCCAAAGTCGCCGAATTCCAACAGAAATTCGCCGCCGCCCACGGCTGCAAATACGGCATCGCCTGCGTCAACGGCACCGCCGCCCTCGAAATCTCTCTGAAAGCCCTCGGCGTCACCCCCGGCGACGAAGTCATCGTCCCGCCCTACACCTTCATCGCCACCGCCTCCGCCCCCATGCTGATCGGCGCCGTCCCCGTCTTCTGCGATATCGACATCAACACCCTCAACCTCGACCCCGCCAAACTCGAAGCCGCCATAACCCCCAAAACCCGAGCCATCATCCCCGTCCACTTCGCCGGCCTCCCCGCCGACATGGCCGCCATTCTCGCGATAGCCAACCGCCACGGCATCCCCGTCCTCGAAGACGCCGCCCACGCCCACGGCGGCACCTGGAACAACCAACCCATGGGCTCCATCGGCGCCATGGCCACGTTCAGCTTCCAAGCCTCCAAAAACATGACCGCCGGCGAAGGCGGCATCGTCGTCACCAACGACGAAAAGCTCGCCGAAATCGCTGAATCCCTCGTCTGGGTCGGCCGCAAAAAAGGCCGCCCCTGGTACGAACACCACCGCCTCGGCTGGAACTACCGGCTCACCGAATTCCAAGCGGCCATCCTCCTCGCCCAACTCGAACGGCTGGAAGAGCAAACCAAAACCCGCCAGAAAAACGGCGCCTACCTGACCGCAAAGCTATCCCAAATCCCCGGCATAAAACCCATGGCCGTCCCCGCGTACGCCACCGGCCACGCCTGGCACATCTACTGCCTCCGCTTCCTCGAAAACGAGTTCGGCACAACCCGCGAAAAGTTCCTCGAAGCCCTGACCGCCGAAGGCGTCCCCGCCTCCAGCGGCTACGCCCACTCCCTCTTCAACAACCCCATGTACGGCGAATCCCACGCCCACTACAACGAAACGTGCCCCGCCTCCAACCAGGCCTGCCGCGAAGCCGTCTGGATGGAACACCGCTACCTCCTCGGCACCCAATCCGACATGGATTCGATAGCCACCGCGATCGCCAAAGTCCAAGCCAACGCAAAGAATCTCTAGCGCCAATGACCAATTCCGCGACCCCTCTCCGCACCGTCAACCAAGGAGAAACAACACAATGAAAATCAAAACCAAAGTGACCGCCGGCGCACTATCCAAAAACCACAACCAATCCCGCTAACCCAAGCCCGATACGATTCCTGGGCTTGTCCCCCGAAGCCCGAAGGGCGAAGGGGGATCACCCAGGAATTGCCCAGACAATCTGCAGATAATTAGAGAAGTCACCCCATGCTCTGGAAATGGCTCCTCGCCGCAACCCTCACCGCCGCCGAGCAACCTCCGCTCCCCGAACCCACCACCCAAATCCATCAATTCAGCTACCCTCCACTAGCCCGCCAGGCCCGCATCCAAGGCACCGTCCGCCTCGCGAAAACCAACGGCACCGTCACCCTTCTCGCCGGCCACCCCATCCTCTTCCCCACCGCGTTCCAAGCCACCGAGTCCTTCCCCCCAATCCCCGGCCACAACACCATCACCGTCACCTGGCACTTCGAATTCCCCGGCCCGATGACCGTCTACAGCGAACGCCCCGTCACCATCCCCATCACCAACAAGTTCGAGCGATCCCTACGCCGCCTCCTCCACCTCAAAACGGAAAAGGTGGTGTACGAATCCCACTGCGAGCCGCCCACACCCCCACCCAACAAACTCACAATCACCGGGCCCCACATCGAAATCTGGATAGCCGGAACCCACGCCTGCCTCCAAGTCCAAACAGCCTCCGCCTCCGCCAGAAATAGGACATAATAGGAAACTCGGACCGGATCCCCCTATACTCCGATGCTGGTTATCCGACCCCAACAACTACAACAGTTCGAAACAGTAATCTTCGACCGCTTCGTTGACAACTGCGTCACCCACGTCCAGGATCACCACCCGCGCGTCCCCGCCAACCGCGCCGCCATCGTACAGTCCATCAACCGCGCCATCTACCTGGATTTCCGCGACTACAACCACATCGTCAAATTCCTCGACTGGGAATGTTGGTTCGGCGACAAGTTCTACGAAAATGAAAATTGGGCCTGGTGCAATGCCATCCTCAACAACGGCCTCCACCCCTCCATCCGCATCCATCGCATCGAAGTCCGCCTCGAAATCCTCCGCCAAAAAGGCGCCCTATGAACAATCCCGGCTCCGTCGATAGCCCCGTCCTCCCCTGCGAAATCCTCGACATGGAAGTCGTCAGCGACGTCATCGAAGACCTCGACGACATCGAAGTCCGCGCGGAAACCAAAGACGAACCCGAACCCGATATCGACGTCACCTGCTCCATAATCGACGAAGAAGAACCCGCCGTCACTCTCACCTGCACCATCACGGAATCCAATGGCTGAAGACATCTTTGAAGAGTCAAAAATCACGATCGAAGCAACCCTGAAAGAGGATGGCTTCTTCTCCGGCAAATACACCGGCAAACTCGACCTCGTCTACCAGAAAAACGACGCCGAGATAAAGAAGGAGTCCGACATCGATGTCCCCGCGGGCACCATCCAGCGCGTCTACGACGTCCCCAAAGTCCTCGGCACCGAAGAGACCTACAACCTCAAAGTCGTCGCCCACTACGGCAAGCAGAAGGAGAAAACCCGCCTCCTCCTCGATTCCACCGTCTGGCCGAAAAAGGTGAAACTGACCGCCAAGGACATCAAGGACAATTCCCCCGCCAAGAAGATCGCCTACGAAATCAAACACACCAACCTCTGGTTTGGCTCCACCACCGCCGGCAATACCGACGACAACGGCGTCGGCAACGAAGACCTGAAAAAGTCGCCCTACACCATCTCCGTCAGCGCGCCTTGGGAACTCGTCGCGAATAAAAACGATGCCCACAAGCGGGAACACGAACTCGACGTCCGCTGTAACC
This sequence comes from Candidatus Sulfopaludibacter sp. SbA3, assembly GCA_945860645.1. Lineage (GTDB taxonomy): Bacteria > Acidobacteriota > Terriglobia > Bryobacterales > Bryobacteraceae. Next base: position 8,835 of record CAMATG010000072.1, read on the forward strand.
CCAAAGCCAAATTCCTCAAACCCGACATCACCCAGCCCTGCTACATCCCCGCCGGCGAACCTACCGCCGACAAGAAACTCGGCGTTCGCCAGTATGTCAACGCCCCCACCGCCGCCGCCGGCTGCGATGCCAACGGCTCCATCATCGAATTCGAAGTCTGCCACAAAGACGTCGGCCCCGGTAGAAACGGCGACAAGATCTACATCCAGGTCAAATTCGCCAAACTCTCCAAACGCTCCACCCCAAAACCCGCCCTGCTCTCCCCCTGCATGGGCATCGCCGAATCCGATGGCGGCAAAACCCTCACCGGCCACACACTACTCACCGGCAACGGAGGCTCCGCCAAGTTCCGCCTCGAACTCGGCTACGCCGGCGGCGAAACCTTCACCGTCTCCTGCGGCTACTCCAAGGACGACCCCTCCGACGACAAACTCATCTTCGTCACCTGGCGCAAGGTCACCTACCAACTCTGCTTCCCGACGCTCATGAAAGTGCGCATGACCGAACGGTCCCGCACCGACGGCACCAAGTACTTCGACATGCCCGATTCCATCTTCAGCGTCGTCAAAAACCGCCTCAAACCCGTCTTCGTCGAATACGAAAACGTCAAATCCCTCGAATATACGCCCCCCGTCGGCGATCCCTGCATCACCACCCGCGGCTTCGTCGAAAACTCCGCCGACACCACCCCCATCTACGTCACCGACGAAAGAATCTTCTGGAACGGCGGCGCCCCGGCCTTCGACCCCGTGCCCGATAACCGCGAAACCACCATCACCTTCTGCGACCTTGTCCTCGATCTCAGCGACAAGAAAACCCGCGGCCTTGCTCTCGCCATGAACGCCGCCGAAATGAAAAACGTCCTCATCGACGATCAGGCCGCCTATAAGTACTTCCCCATCCGCCCCGGCACCGCCAACACCCCGAACGCCAACCTCGCCGGCAAGTCCTGGACAGCCGATCTCTCCGCCGTCTCCGTCCCCGACAAAACGAAGAAACCCGCCATCACCATCACCCCGGAAGAGAAGGATTACGACGACTGGAACGAATACCAGATCAACGAAAAGGACGCCGGCGGCGGTCCTATCACCATCTGCTTTGCCGATTCCGACGACCTCTACCCCGCCGATAAGACCGCCCTCAAAAGCTATTACGAAAAGTGCTTCACCAAGCCCAAGGCCATCCGCCAAAATTTCAACCAGTTGAAATTCACCATCTCCGGCGCCACCCGCGATTCCGGCGATAAGGCCCGCCTCCAAGCCATCACCGCCGAACTCAACTCTATCCACACCGCCTCCGCCAAAACCATCCTCTATCACCCCGGCCTCGATGCCGACGGCAATCCCCGCACCGGCCCCATGACCGATGTCGAAATCACCCACCCCTACGCCAACTACATGAACTTCAAACTCCCCGCGCGCGCCAACCCCACCGACCCGTTCGGCCCCGGCGATTTCGCCGGCGCCGCGTCCCCCACCACCTGTCCTGTCAATATCTCATTCACCATCTACGGTTCCTATACCTACAATGGCCACGCCGGCGGCGGTTCCCAGCTCCTCGTCTATCGCAACGCCCCCGGCCCAGCCATCGCCTCCACCGTCTGCCATGAGCTCGGCCACGCCATGGGGATGTCCATCATGCCCCTCCCCACCGGCCAGGCCATGCCCATCCCCCCAGGCCTCCCCCCCATCAAACACGTCGACGACGGCGGCACCTACTACCGCAACAACTACCACGCCGCCGACTATACCAACGGCATGCGCAACCGCCACCAGGGCCCCCATTGCTGCACCGGCATGCCCACCCCCAAACGCCCCCACTCGACCTTCGAAGGCTGGGGCACCGGCGGCGCCACCCAGGTCTGCATCATGTGGGGCGAAGGCGGCGATGGCGACGATCGCACGCAGTACTGCCCCGTCTGCACCGAATACATCAAGGCGCGCGACCTGCGCGACATCAGGAAACAATGGGCAGGCAGCGCAGAGGGCTAGCCGGGCTCCGCCCGGCCACATCCATCTTTGTCGCCGCGCTCCTCGCGGCCGCATCCCTACTCTCCCAACCCCGCCCGACAGAAAGCGCGAAAAGCCCCATGAACATCGATATTTCCTCCCTCAAACTCCCAGACTCCGCCTTCTGGAACACCGGCGACGACCACGACCCCATGTCCGACCCCATCCCCGCCAAGTACCTCACCTCCCACTTCGGCGTCCTCGCCGATGGCCCCGCCTCCGTCTCCATCGCCCAGCATTCCGCCCTCCCCCTGTTCGTCTATTTCCTCGGCTCCTTCCGCCAAACCGCCACCCGCAACTTCCCCCACGCCGCCCACCTAGTCGCCGTCGACCCCGTTCTCAACAAAATCCGCATCGCCTCCCTCATCGAACGCAAGGAAGGCTTCTCTCCCGGATCCCCCTCCTTCCCGGCCTCCGCGCAGCCCGAAGGCTACGCCGTCACCTTCCAACGCACCGATGTCCGCGGACGGCTCCATCTCCCCTGGGCTCCCGGCCGCGTCATCTCCCAGGTCATCATGCTCGATATGGAGTCCAACCGCGTCGAAACAAAACTCATCGCCGGCACCAGCGACTTCGTCGATCCCGAAAAGGAGCGCTTCCTCGCCCAGGAGCGCGCCAAACAGGATCCCCCCGCGCCATTCCCCTCCCGGCAACTCGATGCCGCTGCGGCTGGCGATCCTCCTCCGGCCATTCCCGAGCAACCGGGCATCGCTCTCTCCGCCCCCCGCGTCGCCGTTTTCGATGGTGCCAAACCCCTGCCCCTCTCCGGCTCGTTCCGCCTCCCCGTCTTCCCGGAGGAACTGGTAAAACCGGCACACGGCGAAGTCAATCGCGCCCGCCATCTCATCCAGGCCGACGGCGCCACGCCCTTCGCCGCCTGCCTCGCCATCAATCTGGTCGTCTCGGCCAGTGGCGAAGAAACCCCTTATACCTTCACACTCCATCTCCCCGTAAAGTCGGTCATCGACGCCGGCGGCACGCCATCCGCCTCCGGGACGTTCGCCATCGACCTGCGTTCCCTGCCCCAGTTCCCCGTAAAGGACCAGACGCTCGTCATCCGCGCCTACGCCAAGGACTGGGCCAGCCCGGCGGCCACCATCGGCGTCATCGCCCGCCCTGCCAAATAAACCCGTTTCACACACGCATCTCCCGTTCGCCGCGCCAATGTCATGAGCTCGCTAAAACAAGTCGTCGTCATGCGGACCGACCTCAATATCGGCCGCGGCAAAATGGTAGCGCAGGGCGCCCACGCCAGCGGCATGTTCCTCGTCGAGCGTCTCCTGGAGCTCGCCAGTGACTATCACGCCAAAGTCCCGCCCGAAGAAATGCTCTGGATGATGTCCGGCATGACCAAAATCTGCGTCGGCGTGGATTCCGAAGCCGAACTGCTAAGCATCGCCGCCAAAGCGCAGGAGGCCGGCCTCCGCGTCCACGTCATCATCGACGCCGGCCGCACCGAATTCGGTGGGATCCCCACCCGAACCAGCCTGGCCATCGGCCCCAACGACGCCACCGCCATCGACGCCATCACCCGCCACCTCCGCCTCCTTTAGCCCTCCCCCCTACGCCAATATCTCCTTCACCACCTCACCGTGCACATCCGTCACCCGGAAATGCCGGCCGCTATAGAAGTAAGTCAACTTCGTATGATCCAGCCCCATCAAATGCAACAACGTCGCATTCAAATCGTGGTTGTGTACTTTCTTCTCCGCCGCCCGATACCCGAATTCGTCGGTCGCCCCATGCACATACCCCGCCTTCACACCGCCACCCGCCAGTAAGATCGAGTAACCCGCCGAGTTATGATCCCGCCCGTTCTGTAACTTCACCAAAGACGAATTCTCCACCGCCGGCGTCCTGCCGAACTCGGTCCCGAACACCACCAGCGTCTCATCCAGCAACCCCCGCGCCGCAAGGTCCTCCACCAACGCACCCACCGCCGGGTCCGCCCGCCTCGCATTCGCCTTATGCGCCTGAATATCTTCGTGCGAATCCCACGGCTGCGAATTTCCGTAGTAAATCTGCACCATCCGCACGCCCTTCTCCACCAACCGCAATGCCATCAAACAACCCCGCCCAAAGTCGGAATCCCCATACCGCGCCCGAATCTTCTCCGGCTCCTTCATCACATCGAAAACCTCCGGAACTTCCGTCTGCATCCGGAACGCCGTCTCCATCGATTGAATCGCCGCTTCCAGATTCGAATCCCCAGCCCGCGCCGCCAAGTGTCCCGTGTTCAGCTCTTTTAACAAATCCAACTGCCGCCGCTGATCCGCCGATGTCTTTCCGCCCCGATCCAGAAACTGAACTAACTTCTTCGGATCCCGCTCCGTGGCCTTAATAAAGGTCCCCTGAAACACCGCCGGCAAAAACGCCGACTCCCACAACGGCGGCCCCACAACCGGAGTCCCCGGACACAACACCACATACCCCGGCAAGTTCCGATTCTCCGTACCCAACCCGTACGTCAGCCACGAACCCAACGACGGCCGCCCCGGCTGAATCGTGCCGCAATTCATCATAAACAGCGACGGCTCATGATTCGGCACATCCGTGTGCATCGAACGAATCACCGTAAACTTATCAATATTCCGCGCGATATTCGGAAAGATCTCACTCACTTCAATCCCGCTCTGCCCGTACTTCTGAAACGAAAACGGCGACCGCATCAGCGACCCCGTAATGCGCTCCGTCTTCACCTGCTCCCCCGGCATCGGCTGGCCATGGTACTTAGTCAACGCCGGCTTCGGATCAAACGTATCGACCTGCGACATCCCCCCATTCATCACCAGGTAAATGATGTGCTTCGCCTTCGGCGCAAAGTGCGGCGGCTTAGCCGCGAACGGGTCCATCTGGTCCGCCAGCGCCACCGTCCCAAAGCCACCCGCCATGCGGGCTAGAAAGTTACGTCGATTAGTCCACATAGAGAAACTCATTCGAACTCAACAATACCTGGGCATACTGCGCCCAATCCGCCTTCTGCAGAAACGAGACAGCCGCGTCTCGCTCCCTGTTACTCGGCGCCCGCTGAAACAACAACGCGTACATAACCGCCAATCGCTCCGCATCCGTCTCCCCCATACACTCCACCCGCACCGCCAACGCCTCCGCCCGCGACCGCAAAAACGAAGAATTCAAAAAGAACAGTTTCTGCAGCGGAACATTTGTAACTCCCCGTTGCTCCACATGAATCGACGTACTCGGAAAGTCAAATAGCGCCAGCGTCTCATTCTGCTGATACCGCCCCACCCGCACATACACCGTGCGCCGCAAATTCCCATCCGCCAGATCCGCGGACTCGCCCCCCGCCTTCCCATCCAGCTCCCCGCTCACCGCCAGAATCGAATCCCGAATCGCCT
>CAMATG010000073.1 GCA_945860645.1 Candidatus Sulfopaludibacter sp. SbA3
TTCCGCCGCTGCCCTTCATTGACCAAGTGAAGGCCATGTCCACGCCGATCACAGTCACCAGTAATTCTAGGTAGTTGTTGGCGCGGCGGGCGGCGTCTTGGAGGAGGTCCATTTGATTAGTGTAGTGGGGCGGGTTTTTTATAGGGACAGGAGGGCCTGGACCGTGTTCCAATTGCGGCCGGTGCCGGTGACTTTCAGGGTTCGCTCGATCTTGGCCATGGGGAGTTTGGAGACGCCCTGGCCGGTGGGGAAGTAGATGATCATTTCCTGGTTTTGGAAGGTGATTTGTTCTGGGGTGATTTGCATGGCTTCGACGGCGGCGATTGCCTCTGAGGATGGGGTTGCGGTGAGGAAGACGACGACCACTTTCTTCGGGTCTTCGGTGGGGTAAGGGTTCGAGGCGGTTAGCTGCTCGAGGTCTTCGCGGGTGCGGATGACGGCGAAGGTTTTGACGTTGAATTCCTTGGCGATGGCTTCGGCGAGGCGCGGGGCTTCGTCGGTGCGGTTGGAGTCGAAGACGATGTTGCCGCTTTGGATGTAGGTGCGGACGTTCTTCATGCCGAGGGATTCGCAGAGTTCGCGGAGGGGCGCCATCTTTACTGTCGTGCTGGCGCCGAGGTTGATGCCGCGGAGGAGGGCGATTTGGGTGGGCACCATTTCAGAATAGTTTTTTTGAAAGGATTCGGTGTGTGGTGAGATTTCCCCGCTGAAGGAGATCGAACACTATGCGAATTGCTTTTTTGGCCACTTTCGTGGCGGCTACGTTGATGGGCGGGCCGGTGGAGCGGGGGCTGCAATGGCTGGCCTCGACGCAGGGGCCAGATGGGGGGTGGGGCCAGGACGGGGGCGCGACGTCGCACGTGCGGCAGGGGGAGCGGTTGGAGACGAATTCGAACGACGTCGCGAATACGGCGGCGGCGCTGCTGGCGTTGACGCATGGGGGTGTGAAGGGGCCGCAGATCTGGCGGGGCGTGGCGTTTTTGTTGGCTGAGATTGAGCGGGCGCCGGAGGGTGGGTTGGCGATTACGGATCGGCAGGGGTCGCAGATTCAGCGGAAGCTGGGGCCATATATCGATACGTTTTTGACGTCGATGTTGTTGTCGGAACTGGACGGGCAGATGGAGACTTCGCAGCAGAACCGGCGGCTACGGGCGGGGCTGGAGAAGTGCGTGCGGAAGATTGAGGCGGCGCAGATGAAGGACGGGAGTTGGAACCACGAGGGCGGGTGGGCGCCGATTTTGGGGACGTCGATGGCGTCGCGGAGTTTGTATCAGGCGCGGGATAAGGGCGTGGCTGTGAAGGAGGGGGCGATGAAGCGGGTGGACGATTACACGCAGAATAACGCGCGGCAGATTGTGGCGAATGCGGCTGCTCCTTCGAAGACGGGCGCGCGGCCGGCGGCTGTGAGCGGGGCCGGGGCTGGGGTGGCGCTTTATGACCGGGCGCAGACGTTGGAACAGTTGAGCCGGACGGAGGGGGACCGGCGGTCGAATGCGAAGGCGATTGCGACGATCGCCAATGAAATGGCGCGTCCGGAGATGATTAACGGTTTCGGGTCGATGGGTGGGGAGGAGTATTTTTCGTACCTGAATATCTCCGATAGTTTGCGGCGTGTGGGCGGGCCGGCGTGGGAGAAGTGGAACAGGGAGATTACGGCGAAGCTGGTGCAACTGCAGAACGCCGATGGGACGTGGGCGGGGCACCACTGCATTACGGGGCGGGTGGCGGTGACGAGCGCGGCGGTGTTGACGCTGACGGCGGACCGGGGGCGGCGATGATGCGGCGGCGGGCGTTTTTGGGGGCGCTAATTTCACCTTCCGGCGCGGTGCGCCGGGGGGTGGAGTATTTGCAACGGAAGCAGAGCGCGGATGGCGGGTGGCGGAGCGAAACATATGGGATATTGCGGGCTGGACAGTCGTTGACGGGGTTGGTGGTGAATGCGTTGTTGGACGCGGGGGCGCCGGTGGGGGAGAAGGCGTTTTCGTTTTTGGCGGGTTCGGTGGGTTCTTATGGCGACGACTATCCTTGCTATGCGACTGCGTTGACTTTGCGGGCGTTGGCGCGGACGGGGCGGGGCGGGACCGGGGAGTTGGTGGAGTGGTTAATTGGGCAGCAGATGGGGCCGGGGAATGGGTGGCGGCCGGAGAATGTGGCGTATGGGGCGTGGGGGATTGGCGGGGAGAGGCGGATGGCGCCGCATTCGGGGCATATCGATATTTCGATGACGCGGCATGTGTTGGAGGCGTTGGCGGCGGCGGGGGTTCCGCGGGATGCGCCGGTGATGCGGGCGGCGCGGGTGTTTGTTCGGCGGTGCCAGAATCCGGATGGCGGGTTTTATTTTTCGACGGTGGAGACGGGGGCGAATAAGGCGGGCGGGTTTGCGAGTTATGGGACGACGACGGCGGATGGGTTGTTGTGCCAGTCGTCTATTGGGGAGCCTTGCGGGGCAGCGTTGGGGTGGCTGCGGGCGCATGATGATTTGGGATTGCCCGGTGGGTTTACTGGGGAGGCGCGGCGGCGGTATGCGGAGGGGTTGCGGTATTACTATGCGGACGCGGTTACGCGGGCGTTTCGGGTTGCGGGGGATGTTCGGCGGGTGGGGTGGCGGGGGGAGTTAGAGCGGGCGCAATTGGCCGATGGGAGTTGGCGGAATGCGGAGATGTTGGTGAAAGAGGACGATCCGTTGATTGCTACGGCGTTTGCAGTTTCGGCTTTGGGGTAGGGGGCGTTTGCGGGCGAGTCTGGCGTTTGGGGGACACACGGGCTACGCTCGCTCGTGCGGGCTGCGGCACGTATGTCCCCGGAGAGGGGTGCTGCTGCGGTGGCGGTGCTAGCGGGAGGCGAGGGCGGGCCAGCGGATGAGGAAGAAGTGGTGGCCGCAGAGTTCGCACCGGTAGGGTTGGAAGAGCCAGTAGATGGCGCTTTCAATGGCGTTGCGGACGCCGACGCTGCGGAATTCAATGCTCTTGCAATGGGGACAGGCGCGGGTGAGGGCCATCTCTACCTGCCCGCCGTGCCGGGGGAAACGGGTCTTCGATAGCGGCTCTTCATTCCGTTTGTACTCCTGCCTAAGCATAGTCTCTATTGGCGGGAGCGGTACGTGTTTCTTTTGCTAGAGCCAGGAGTGGCCGTCCCACCCTCTGATTTGTTCTATGAAGTTGACGGCGCCTTGGGCGTAGAGCGTGAAGAGGGCTTCGCCTTTTTCCCGCGTCGCGAATTGGGGTTGGCCGATGTGGCCGGTGGGCGTGCGCTCCTTCGTAATCCAGCCTCGGTACGCCGGCTCGAAGCCGTAATGGACGGGGACGGTTTGGAGTTGGGTTGGGTCGCCCACGACCAGGCCTGGGGCTAGGGCCATGATCATCGACGTCTCCCATTCGCAGGCGTGGCCCATGTCGGTTTGCACGTAGCCTTGCGGTTTCGCCATGTCCCAGTAGGCGGCGGAGAGGAGGAGAAGATCTGAACGGTCACGGTATTTTTGGCGGAGCTCGAAGACGGCTTGTTTGGCGGGCGTGATGTTGCCGCCGTGTCCGTTCAGGAAGAAGAGGCGGGTGAAGCCGTGGGCGAGGAAGTTTTCGGCGAGGTTGCGGAGAAGGTCGAGATAGAGGCGGGGGGAGGCGGAGAGGGTGCCGGGGTAATCGATGTGGTGGTCGGAGTTGCCGAGCCACTGGAGCGGGGCGTAGAGGGCTTGTTGAGGGGCGGCGGCTTCGGCGCGGCGGACGACTTCGCCGAGGAGGAGGGAATCCGTGTAGACGGGGAGGTGGTGGCCGTGCTGTTCGACGGCGGCGATGGGGATGATGATGGGGGTTGCTTTATCGAGGGCGTGGATGGCGGGCCAGGTGAGATGGGCGAGGTACATGGGGGATATTGTATCGGGGCCGCGGCTGGCGTTCGCGGCCCCGATGTTCTTCGTTACTGATTGGCGCAGACCATTTCGAGGTTGGCTTCGAAGGCTTCGAGGTGGCTGAAGGAGGCCTGCATCAGGTTGGTGAAGACGCGCTTGATGTCGAGCTTCGTGGTTTGGTTCGCGGTGGTGAGATCGGCGATGTCCTGTTTCTCGATGATGACGCCGACTTCGATGGCGTCCTTGAGCGAGATGGCGCCTTTGGCGGTCATGTCGGCGTAGAGGGTGGTCAGTAGCGGGTCAGCGAAGACGCCGGGGGTATCGGTGGCGGCGGGGTCCGGAATGTTGTAACGGGTGAGGAGCGTGCCGATGGAGGCGAAGTGTTGCTGTTCGCTGGCGGCGATGCGATCGAAGGAGGCGACGTTCCAACGTTCGAACAGGAAGCGGTAGACGTCGCGGGCGAGCTTCTCTTCTTCGCGCATAAAGGTGAGGGACTTGATCTCTTCGGGCGTGGCCGGCTGGACGGCGACGGGGGTGTTCTGGGGGCCGCGGGGGCCGGGGCCGTTCTGCGCAAAGGCGGTGGCGAGCGTCAGGGCGGCGAGGGCGATGAGGCGAGTGGTTTTCATGGTGGACTCCTTAGGGAAGATGGCTTTTGTTGAGCCGGTTTCGCTAATTAGAAGTGCAGGTGGAGTGCCAAAGTTTAAGTTGTTGATTCTGTAAGAGGGCGCCTGGGCGGTGTGCGCAGTGCTTGCGTTGGGGTGCGCAGAGTTTGCGTGGCTAGTTGGGAATGCCGTAATCCTTGAGGCGGTATTGGAGTGTCCGGAGGCTGATGCCGAGTTGTTGGGCGGTGCGGGTGCGGTTGTTGCCGTTGGCCTGCAGGGCGTCGAGGATGGCCTGGCGTTCGATGTCGCGGAAGAGCACGGGGCGCGCCGGGCCGGCGGGGGTGATGGGGAGATCGTCGGGTTCGATGGGGCCGTCGCAGAGGATGGCGAGGCGCTCCATGGTGTTTTCGAGTTCGCGGACGTTGCCGGGCCAGGTGTATTGCGACAGCACGGTTTCGGCGGCGGGGGTGAAGGGGAGGTCGGGTTTGCTGAGGGCGCGGGTGGCGCGGTTGAGAAAGAAACGGGCGAGGGCGGGGATGTCGGTGGCGCGGTCGCGGAGGGGCGGGACTTCGATGGGGAAGAGGTTGAGGCGGTAGTAGAGATCTTCGCGGAAGGCACCGCTCGCCACCGACTGGGCGAGGTTTCGATTGGTGGCGGCGATGATGCGGACATCGACGGTGATGACGCGGGAGCCGCCGACGCGTTCGAACGATTTCTCCTGGAGGACGCGGAGGAGCTTGGCCTGGAGGCCGGCGTCGAGTTCGCCGATTTCGTCGAGGAAAAGCGTCCCGCCGTGGGCGCGTTCGAAGCGGCCGATGTGTTGGGCGGCGGCACCGGTGAAGGCACCCTTCTCGTGGCCGAAGAGTTCGCTTTCGATGAGGGTGGGAGAGAGGGCGGCGCAGTTGACGGCGACGAAGGCGCGATTGGCGCGGGCGCTATTCGAGAAAATGCAGCGGGCGATCACTTCTTTGCCAGTTCCGCTTTCGCCGGTGATGAGCACGGTGGCGGGCGTGGGGGCGACCTTGCGAATGAGTTCGAGGGCGCGGCGCATGCGGGGGTGATCGGCGATGAGGGAGCCGCAGGAGAAGCGGGAGTCCTGGTCCTGGCGGAGGAGTTCGTGTTCGTGTTGGAGCTGGCGGCGGTCGAGGGCTTTGCGGACGAGGAGGCGGAGTTCGTCGGGACTGGTGAGGGGTTTGCCGAGGTAGTCTTCGGCGCCGAGTTTCATGGCTTCGACGGCACTGGCGACGGTGCCGAAACCGGTGATCATGACGACGGGGGTGGCGGGCGTGTGTTCCTTGACCCAGCGGAGGACGGCGAGGCCATCGCCATCGGGGAGTTTGAGATCCGAGACGATGAGATGGAACTGACGGTGGCCGCAGGCCAGGATGGCGTCGGCAATGGTGCCGGCGACGGAGACGGTGTAGCCTTCGCCGGCGAGGATGGTCTGGAGGAGGGAGCGGAAGCCGGGGTCGTCATCGACGACGAGGATGTGTTCGGTGTTGTTTTCAGGCATTGCGATGGAGGGGGAGGAGGATTTCGGCGGAGAGGCCGCCGGTGGGGCGCGGGTCGAGCGTGAGGTGGCCGCCGAGCGATTCGGCGAGTTTGCGGGAGATAGACAGGCCGAGGCCGGTGCCGGAGGCCTTGGAGGTGTAGAAGGGCTCAAACAGGCGGCGGCGGGCCTCTTCGGAGAGGCCGGGGCCGTTGTCGAGGATGCGGAGAATGGCGCATTCGGCGGTGGCTGTGATTTCGAGATTGACGTGGCCGGCGGGTTGGGGGCGGACGGCGTCGATGGCATTGCGAAGGAGATTGAGGAGGAGCTGTTCGAGGAGTTGGGGGTCGGTATCGAGGGAGAAGGGATGGACGGTGGTTTCGAAATGGAGGGTGGGCGAATCGATGAGGTGTTGGGCGTGCTGGCGGAGGGTGGCTTCGATGTTGGTGGTGTGGACGGACTGGAAGTTGGGGAGGGTGGGGCGGCCGTAGAGGAGGAGGTCCTTGACGAGATCTTCGAGGCGGGTTGTTTCGGAGAGGATGGGGGTAACGAGGGCGGCGTGGGCACCGTTTAGCTTTTCGGCGAGGAGTTGGGCGAAGCCTTTGATGGTGCCCAATGGGTTGCGGATTTCGTGGGCGAGGGAGGCCGACATTTCGCCGAGGGTGGCGAGGTGTTGGAGTTTGAGTTGGCGGCGTTCGGCGAGGGCGGCGCGATCGGCATTGCGGACGGTGAGGACGGTGAGGCCGACGATGAGGAGGCCGCCGAGGGCGACGAACCAGAGGTGGTGGCGGGCGTGTTCGACGAGGAAATCGGCGGCGGATTCGGCGATATCGATACGGGCGATGTGGAGGCCGGGGCCGTGGTGGAAGGGGACGTAGGCGCGGAGGGTGGGGACGGGGGCGGAGAGGGATTCGGTGCGGAAGAGTTCGCGGCCGTCCCAGAGGGGGGCGAGGGCGGCGGGGCTGCTGGGGCGGTCGAGGATGGCGAGGCCGGTGAGGGCGTCCTCTTCCTCGGCGAGGATCTGTTGCCACTGGGATTCGGGGACGGAGGGCGGGATGGTTTCGAGGTGGGCGGCGAGGGCGGCGACGCGAGAGCGGAGGAAGACGGCGCGTTGGGCGTGGAGTTCCTGATACGTCCGAATGGCGCTGAAGACGAGGGCCGCGGCGCAGAGGACGGTAGACGCGGCGAGGATGATATGCAGCGGACGTCGGCGGGCCGGGAGTATCACGAGGGGAGGCTCAGCTTCATCGTATGCGCATTTTGGCCGGAGTTACAGGGGGGGCGGTCCGCCGCGCCAGAGGGGGCGGCCCTGTTCATCGCGGAGGGTGAGTTTTTGGCGGGTTTTGGGGAGTTCGACGGAGATGGCGACGAGATCGACACCGGGCTGGGGGAAGCCGCGAACGACGACGGGCTGGCCGGACTTGGGGTTGAAGTCATTGGCGATGAGGTAGCGGATGGAGCCGAGGCGGACGGTGGAGCGACGGCCGCCGTCGACGTTGACGGTGATGGACGGCATGTTGCCGGCGACGAGATTGACGGAGGCGATGGTGCCGCGGATTTCCTGGATTTGGAGAGCGGCCGGCTGGGCGAAGGCGAGGGCGCCGAAGAGGGTGAGGAGTGTGAGGGATTTCATTGGGTGCCTCCTGTTGCGAGCCGGCCGCTGGGATGGTTGTTAGTTTTTGTGGCCGCGATGGCCTTGGCCATTGCCTTGCCCGTTGCCTTGACCGCGCGGACACTGCCCGGAGCCATCGTGCGGGCCGTCACACTGGCCGTGACCTGCGCCTGGGCCGGTGCCGTCTCTCTTTGGTGTACCACCGTTGGGGCAATTGGGGTTATTGCCGGGGCCGGGACCTTGATTGGGGCCGGGGCCCTGTTGCGCGATCAGAGCCACGCTGGCGGCGAGGACGAGAAGTAGTTGTTTCATGGTGTTTGTTGCACCTCCGCTTCTCTAGATTGCAATTGGTGTGCCAGAGCGAGGTTGTTGCAAACACAGGAGCGGCGGCGCGCGGGGTGCGCAGGATTTGCGTGGTTGCGGTTCAGCGGCGCGCGGGGATTGCGTAGTGGAGGCGGACGACGCCATCGGCGAAGCGGCGGGAGGAAAGGAGGGTCATTTCGACGGTGCGCTTGGCGGGGGCGAAGAGGGGGATGCCTTCGCCGATGACGGTGGGGATGATGTGGAGGATGAGTTCATCGAGTTGGCGGGCATCGAGGAAGGAGGCGAAGAGGCCTGCGCCGCCCATGAGCCAGACGTTTGAGCCGGCGCGGCGGCGGAGGTTTTTGGCGAATTGGGGGATGGGGGTGTTGACGAAGGTGACGCCGGGGGCCGACTGCGGAGTGGTGCTGAAGACGAAGTGTTTGGCGGTTTTGCTGATGGAATCGACGCCGCCGAAGGCGAGGGCCTGTTCGTAGGTTTTGCGGCCCCAGAGGATGGTGTCGATGGACTGGAGGAACGCGGGCATGCCATAGGCACCTTTGGGGTGGGGGCGATCGAGCCAGTCGACGGAGCCGTCTTTGCGGGCGATGAAGCCATCGGCGCTGATGGCGAGATAGGCGATGCACTTGCGGGGCATATCGGATTTTAGACGCAAAAAAGCGGCGCCGGTGAGGGCGCCGCTTTTTTTGGTTGGGTTGATTAGAAGGTCAGACGGAGGCCGAAGCGGAACTTGCGTTCGCCGTCGGCGCCGGTGATGGCCATGAAGTTGTTGGCGTTGGTGACGTCGCCGGCCGCGTTGATCGTCATAGCGCTGACGTTAGCGGCGGGGTTGCCAAAGCGGGGCGTGTTGGTGAAGTTGAAGGCTTCGGCCTTGAACTGGAGGACGAAACGTTCAGTGAACTTGAAGTCCTTGAACATGGCCAGATCGGCTCTCTGGAAACCGGGGCCGCGGACGGCGTTGCGACCCATGCTGCCGAAGCGGAAGGTGCCGGCGGGACGCTGGAAGTTGGGATCGCGGAAGGAGGACACGGCGTAGTACTGCGCGCCGGGGCCGACGCCGCCGATCTTGACCAGTTCACCGATCTGATCGGCGGTCTGGTTGGAGCCGGGAGCGTTGAGCGAAGTGGCGGCGGCGGAGACGGTGAACGGCGTGCCGCTGTAGGCGGAGTAGATACCGTTGATGCGCCAGCCACCGGCGACCTTATCGGCGAGGCCATTGAGGCCGAGCGCCTTGCCCTTGCCGACGGGCAGTTCATAGACCCAGCTCATGATGAACATGTGCGTACGGTCGTAGCCGGCGACGGCGCGGTTGCGACGGAGCGCGCTTTCGAGGTTGGTGAGCGGGAGGCCGGCCCAGCCGTCTTCGTCGCTCATGTTGATCGCTTTCGACCAGGTGTAGGCGCCCTTGAGGAAGAGGCCTTTCGCCATGGATTTATTGAGCGAAGCCTGCAGGGCGTGATAGCTGGAGCTGGCCCAGCCATCCCACATGAGGGTTTCGATGAGGCGATTCTGGGTGGCGACCAGCGGGCGGCCCTGCGGACCGCTGCCAATGGGGGCGGCGTTGATGTCCTTATCGAGGAACTGGCGCACGGTCTGATTGCCGACATAGCCGACGTTGGCGATGAGTTCACCGGGCAGGCGGCGTTCGATGGTGTAGTTCCAGCTGTGAATATAGCCCCGGTGCAACTGACCGCCCCAGGGGCTGCGAGGGCCCATGTTGACGGTGGAGGGCAGGACGACGGAGCCGGAGCTGATGTCGGGCGTGGGCACGTCGGGGATGCCGCGGGTGAGCGTGCTGTAGTAGCCGAACTGCGTGGGGGCGACCCAGCTGGCGGCGATGGTGGCGGGGTACAAGCCGCGCAAGGGGCGCGAGATGACCATCGGGTTATAGGTGAGCCCGTAACCGGAGCGGATGACGGTTTTGTCGTCGAGGCGCCAGGCGAAGCCGAGGCGCGGGGCGAAGAGTTTCTTCGAGACGCTCATGCCGTTTTCCATGGGGATGTTGCCGAGGCCGCCGATGGTGACGATGTTGGTTTTGGGGTCCCAACGCTCGATGCCACGGCCATCGCCGCGGCTCATGAGCGGGTAGTATTCGTAGCGCAGGCCGAGGTTCAGGGTGAGCTTGCGATTCACCTGGAATCGGTCGCGGAAGTAGAGGCCGTGCTGCCACTCCTGGGTCTTCATGTCGAAGAACTGGACCGACTTATCGGCGCTGCCGAGGATGTCGAGCAGGCCGGCGGCGTAGGTGTGGTTGACGCGGAAGACTTGGCCCTGAAGGACGGTGGCGTTACCGGTGGGGTTGAGCGCGCCGCGCGGGTTGGCGATTTCGGGCTGCCAGTGATTGAGCGCGTGGCGAATGATGTCGACGCCCCAGCGGAATTCATGCGCGCCGCGCACCTTGGAGAAGTTCATGGTGTAGGTGTAGCTGCGGTCGGCGTAGAAGTTGGGGTTGGACGAGCTGCAGTTGCCCCAGGCGGTGAAGCCGTTGCTGATGCAGGGCTGGCCGGAGTAGCGTTCGTTGCCGGCGAAGGCGCGGCCGCCGTTGGTGCCGGGGATGCCCCAGACTTCCGAGCCCCAGTTCTTGCCGTAGTCGGGACCGGTGGCCACGTTGCTGAAGCGGGTGTGGCCGAAGATGCCGTCGATGAGGAACGTGGGCGACAGGGTGTAGTTGAAGCCGAAGGTGGGGATGTTGATGCTGACGTCGGCTTTGCCGAGCTGGCCGAGGGCGGGACCGGTGAGTTCACCGAGCGCGCCGGCGCCTTGGACGGGAGCCTTCATGAGCGAGTATTTGCCCCAGACCATGAGGTTCTGCGTGACGTTGTAGTTGGACTTGATGTCGAACTGGTCGCGCGTGAGGGCGAGGGTGGCGGAGGAGGCGTAGTTGCCGGAGGTGTTGAAGGCGTCCTGGCCGCGCTGATTGGGGAGCGGGGCGAGGGCCTGGATCTTGGTCCACGTGGGCGAGAAGCGCGACGGGGGGATCTGGTTGTTGGCGAACAGTTGGCGGCCGGCGCCGTTGGCGTCGCCGGTGAGCGGATCGTAGATGTTGCCGAGGCCGGCGTAGGCGGCGAAGTTGCCGGCGCGCATGTCGGCGGGCGGCACGGAGAAGTTGCCGAACTGGGCGGTGCGTTCGCTGGTGCGCTCGTAGCTGAAGAAGTAGAACAGCTTGTTCTTGATGATGGGTCCGCCGACGGTGAAGCCGGGGATGTTGACGATGGACTTGGGCAGAGTGGGTTTATTGACGTTCTGCTGGAAGAAGTAGGGGCGGGCGTAGAGGTGCTGGTTGTCGTGATACCAGAAGGCCGAGCCGCGGAGTTGATTGGTGCCGGACTTGGTGGACACGGTGACGGCGGCGCCACCGGCCATGCCCTGTTCGGCGTCGAAGGAGGAGGTGGAGATGTTCACCATCTCAATGGATTCGGCGGGGGGATTGTAGAGCGTGTGATGGGGGAGCCAGATGTAGACGTTGGTGGCGCCATCGACGCGGGTGTTGTTGTTGTTGCGATTGGTGCCGTTGACGTTGGTGGTCAGCGAACGCTGCGGGCTGGCGCCGACGGAGTTCTGGAGGGCGGCAGGGGTGGAACCGGGAACCAGATTGATGAGGCTCTGGTAGTTGCGGTAGCCCGGGAGGGGGAGTTCGACGACAGCCTTGGAGCCGAGTTCGGCGCGGGTGTCGGAACGGTCCGTCTGGAGGGCGGCGGCGGTGGATTCGACGGTGATTTTGTCACTGATCTGGCCGACTTCGAGGCGCGTATCGACGCGGGTCACGGTGTTGATAGTGACGGCGATGCCGGTGCGCGTGATGGTGCGGAAGCCGGGGGCGGAAACGGCCAGGCTGTAGGTGCCGGGAAGAAGACTGATGAGGGTATAACGGCCCTGGTCATCGGCCTTGCTTTCGCGGGTGGCCGCGGTCTGGGTGTTGGTGATGGTGACGGTAGCGCCGGGGACGCTGGCGCCGGACGGGTCTTCGACCGCGCCGACGATGGAACCGTAAAGGACCTGCGCTTGGATGGGGGCGGCGGCGAGAGCCAGCGAGACCGCCAAAAGTAGCGTTTTCATTGTCATTTCACTCCTGAAGTTTGTGAACGACTATACGTGGTTCGTTGGGTCAATGATAACGCGGAGGGTGTAGCGGATGAAGGAGTTTTCTTTTAATTACTGGCCTGAAACGCAAAACGCCCCGGCTGTAGAGGCCGGGGCGTTTCGCATCGAACTGAGCTGACGAATTTTAGAACTGGTTCCAGAGGTCCTGGTTGTAGACTTCGTGGTGGAACTGGACTTCGGCGGGCTTCACAACGGTGCCGAGGAGGCGGGCGCAACGGTCGGCCGAGCCCTTCTTCAGTTCCGCGTAGCGGGCCTTGACGTCGTCGCCAAGCAGCTTGCCGGTCCATTCGGCCTTGTTGAAATTGTCCAAGGCGTCGTAGATGTTGTCCGGCAGGTAGCGGTCGGCCTGGCGCAGGTTCTTGATCTTTTCGATGTCGCCTTCGAGACCGGTCTTGAACACCGAGTAGAGCACGAGGTAGGGGTTGGCGTCGGGTCCGACGGAGCGGACTTCCACGCGCGAGCTCTTCTCGTTACCGATCGGAATACGGACCATCGAACCGCGATCGACGGCCGAGGCCTTGATCTGGTTCGGGGCTTCGAAGTGCGGATCGAGACGGCGATAGGCGTTGACGGAGGCGTTCAACAGCAGGCAGATGTCGTTGCCATGGGTGAGGATGCGGTCGACGAAGCTCCAGGCGAACTTGGAGATCTTCTCTTCCCCCTTGGGATCCCAGAAGAGGTTCTTGCCCTTCTTGGTGATGGACACGTTGGTGTGCATGCCGCTGCCGTTGACGCCGACAACCGGCTTGGGCAGGAAGCTGACGGTGAGGCCCATCTTCGTGGCGACCTGACGGCAGATCAACTTGTAGATCTGGATCTGGTCGGCCGCGGTGACGACGTCGCCGTAGCTGTAGTTGATTTCGAACTGGGACGGGGCAACTTCCGGGTGATCCTTTTCGTTCTCGAAGCCCATGGCGCGCTGCACTTCGGCGACGGTGTCGATGAAGGTGCGGAGCGGGTCGCCGGGAAGCGAGTGATAGTAGCCACCGGTGTTGACGTATTCGAACTTGCCGGTTTCGTGAAAGCGGCGTTCGGCGTCCTTGCCCTCGAACAGGAAGCCTTCGATTTCGTTGGCGGCGTTCAGCGTGTAGCCTTCGGTCTCGTACATCTTGTTCGCGTAGCCCTTCAGGACGCCGCGGATGTCGCCGGAGTAGGCGGTGCCATCTTTGTCGATGACTTCGCAGAACACCAGAACCTTACCGGAACCGAAGATGTCGGCCGGAGCGTGATAGAAAGCCCCCCAGTCGATGCCCAGGCGAAGATCGCTTTCCTTCTGGGCCGTAAAGCCGCGGATGGAGGAACCGTCGAACGTCAAGTTGTCCCAGCTCTTGAGCAGGAACTTCTTGTCGTAGTCGAGCATGTGGAGGCGACCTTCCAGGTCGCTGAACAGGACGGTAACGGCCTTGATCCGGGTCTCTTCGGTGAGATACTTCAGCCGTTCTTCCCGAACCTGATCGACCGGGACGCGGTCCTTCCGCTGTTGCTTAATCGCAAGATTCATCACTTCCAGCTCTGCGTAAGAGAGCTCCAAAAAGTCGCGCAGGTTGCTCAATTCAATCTCCTCAGGAAACGGGGTGGGGAACGGCGCAATCCGCCGTTACTTTTCGATTATAGGCGTGACTGGCGGTTCTTCTTCAAACGCATTTTTTTATGGACCCTATTTCGAGTCCTGATCAGGGTCCCCGGCGCTGGCGGCAACCGCGCCGTCGGCCACCCGGATCTGTAGCCGCGTTCCGGCCGGCGCGTCGCCCGCGTGGCGCAGGACCTGGCCGTTGGGCAAGGTCACCACGGCGAAGCCTCGCTCCAGTATTTGCAACGGGTTAAGGGCGGTGAGGCGGGTGGAAAGGACGCTCGCCCGGCCCGTCGCCGCGGTCAGACGCCGGGCGAT
>CAMATG010000074.1 GCA_945860645.1 Candidatus Sulfopaludibacter sp. SbA3
GCCAATATCCGGCGAAACCACACCGGCGCCGGCGGGACTGACGTTGGTGGTCACCGTATAGAGAGGGTTCACCGTCAGTGTGCCGCTATTGAGCGTCACGTTGTAGTTCCCCAGGCGCCCGAGCGGATCGGCTAGAACCGGCGTGATCGGATAGCCGCCGGGCGCGCTGGCGGGACTGGCGCTTGTGGTGTAAGTGGCCGTGATGTTATCAGCGGGCAGGTTGCCGAGCAGCGAACCGGTCAACGGCGGATTGGCCTGGCCAAAGAAGCGGCTGGCGCTGTTGGCCGTGGCCGACAGCGACGCCTTGGCGATATTCAGAGTCCCGGTGGCGGGCACGGCATCGT
The DNA here is from genome assembly GCA_945860645.1 of Candidatus Sulfopaludibacter sp. SbA3. GTDB lineage: Bacteria > Acidobacteriota > Terriglobia > Bryobacterales > Bryobacteraceae. The sequence continues at coordinate 345 of CAMATG010000074.1, forward strand.
AGGCGGCATCCGAGATGTTCGCGGTGGCCGTGTAGGCTCCGGCGGCAAGGGGCGGCGAGGACGGCGAGTAGAAAATCGCGTGCGGCAGCCCGGAAGGCGACGTAATCGCCGTCGCGGACTTGGCCGTGCCGTCATAGGTATGGCTCAAGCCGGAGAGTGTGATGGTGGCCGGCGGTTTCAACAGCGTCACCAGCCCGGCGGTACCGGTGGTAAAACCCACCGAATAGGCAACCGGCGGCCAGTTGCCACCACCCGTCTGTTGGCTCAACAGGTTATTGACTGGCGGGATCAGCCGCGAATCCGTCCGCATCGTGATGCCGGTAGCACTCAACGCAAAGAGCGCCATGCCGGTGTTGTAGCTGGCGGTGACAGGGTTGCCCGTGTAATCCAGCCAATAAGGATTCGCGCCCAGGGAATTCATAATCGTAGTACTCAACCCGGCGGCGGTCGTGTTGTTGGACGCAGTCCGCCCCGCCTGTGCCATGCCGAACAGGGCCAAGGCGCGCATGTAGGTACTGCCGTACAGAAACTCCGAAGGCAGGCTGCGAACGACAATCGCCTCCAACGTATCGGCGGCGCTGGAGAGGGCGGCGTTGTACGTGCTGATCTCGGTGGGCGTGAGCGATGGGTGATTGGCCAGCAGCACCTTCATCGCGTAACACATGAAGGACGTGGCGGGCGTGTCGTTGTGCGAGTAGGGGTAGCTCATCAGGGACTGGCCGCCCACGCCGTCGTCGGCCCAGTAGCGCAGCGTAACTCCCCTAAACAGCAAAGAATCGTTGAAAACGTATGTGCGGCGTCGCAGGAGCATCCAGTCCACGGCGCGCTTCATGCTGGCCAGCGCCGCCGGCCGGAGCGCCGAACTCGGCTCGCCTTCGACGAACGAACCGATAGCGGCGAGGTAGCCCCAAGTCAGCGTCTCCTCGTACGAGCCAGGCGTTTCAAACTGATACCTGCCATCGCCGACTTGCCGGACCAGCATCTGGTTGACCAAATTCTCATACGCTCCGGTGACGGGCAACGCGGAACCCGCCTTCTTCGCCTGACCGACAAAGAACAGCGCCTGCGCCTTGTGACACGACACGCAGCCCTGTTGGGCGCGGAACGTAGCCACCTCGTTGAAGGCGAAATTGGCGGCATTCTGACGGGCCGCCGCCAGTTGCGCAGGCACCGGCTGTGCCTGTGCCACGCCCGCCGCCACGATGACCACCGCCAGCGCCGGCGCGGCCCGGTGCCGCAGCCGCCAGCCGAGTAACAACAGCGTCGCACCGCACAGCACAAACGTCGCCGGTTCCGGCGTGGCCTGTGCCTCGAAGTAGTAATTCGCGCTATCGGGAAATGACGCCTGCGTGAAGACGCCGGGCGAGGTGCTCCAAATGACGAACGTGTTGTCGGAACTGCCGATCGTGGGCGGGTCAAATGCCGGCAATCCGAACTCGATCAACGGATTCGACGGATTGGAAAAGGATAGTGTCCAAATGATGTCGTCGGGGACAGTGATGTTGGGATTGAAATCGGTAATCACAAACGAGTTGGCCGCCGCATTCACGCTGGAGAGCGTGCCCGAATAGAGGTTGCCACCGGGCAATCCACCAACGACGCTCCATAAGTCCAAAGTGACGTCCACGGTACCGCCCACCGTTGAGGACAGGTTCCAGAAGCCTGTCGACGCCACCACCAAATATCGGGGCGTATCCGGGGCGAATTGGATCAGATCCCCGCCGGCAAGCAGGCTGTTCGTTGTGAAACTGTCGACGAAACCGGTATCGGTCACGTTGTTCTGATAGATGGCAACGGGCCCGGCGAATAGCGCGGGCAGGAAGAGCGATAAAAATAATGACCGTAACACGGAAGGCTCCCTTGGAGTTACTCTGCAGTGAAAGACAGGGCAGGTAACTTAGGTAGCGGAGACCGTCCGGATACAGTGACAGATTTTCTACCGGAAAATTCCGTTCAACGTCCCGGCAAGCCGGACACCGGCCTGCAACAAACGTTGCTTCACGATGGGGAGGCTCTTATAAACGTAGTCGTAACTCAGCGGCAGCTCGGGTTTGAAGTCGTAGCAACGGTCGCGGAGCTTGTAGGACTCCTCCATCCAGGCCGTATAATTCGACCCCTGCCACTCCTTCAGTTCCGCCGCCGTGGGGTGGTCCAGGAACCGCGTCCACTCCGTGAAGCTGAGCTTCTCCTGCTCAATAATGAGATCGTCCCAAACGGTGTGCAGATTGGTGGCCTCGACGCTCCGGAACCAGTGGACGCTAACGCGGTTGCCGCCCAGATCGTCGCGCTTGCCGGCGTGGAGCGGCTGATGAATATCGCCGATCATGTGCACCAGGAACTTCAGCGCCTGGATGCGCTCCTCCTTCGGCGCGGCCGGGTTGCGCAGAGTTGCTTCGAACCGTTTCATGGCCACGATGATGTCGCCGGCGGGGTTCTTGCTCATCGCCTCGTACGTCTCGCCGTCGGGGATGTTGACGTAGTGCCAGGGGTCGGCGCGCTTCCAGGAGGGGTCGGAGCGGATCTCGTCGGCCCAGTTGGCGATCTCGGCCAGGGAGTCGGGGCCGAGCAGGTCGCGAACGGCCGCGGCGGCCTTCGGTGAGAGATGGTTTTCGGCAATCTGGCCCACGACGCGGTGACCGGTTTTGCCCCAGCTGAAGGCGAGGACGGGAAGAAGGAAGACAGCAAGAATGGCTTTCGTCATGGGCTTTGTTCACCACGATAGCGCGATAATCGAGTGAATATGTATCGATCGTGGTTGGAGGTGTCGCTGAGCCAGATCGCCAGTAATTTCCGGGCCATCCGGAAGCTGGCGGGAAGCGGCGTGACGGTGATGCCTGTGGTGAAGGCCGACGCCTACCGGCATGGCGCCGTGGAAGTGTCGCGGGTGTTGGAAGAGGCCGGGGCGCGGTGGCTGGCCGTGTCGAACGTGCACGAAGGCATTGCCCTGCGGGAATCCGGAATCACTAGCCGCATTCTAGTCATGGCCGACTTTCTGCCCACAAGCCGGCCGCTGTTTCTGGACTATGACCTGACGCCGGCCATCCATTCGCTTGAGGGCATTGCGGCGTATGAACAGTTGGCCGTGGCCGCCGGCAAACCGGCGCCGTTCCACTTGAAGATCGACACGGGCATGGGGCGTCTGGGCACGCGCGCCTCGGCGTCGGAGATTCTGGAGGCGCTGGCCGGCACGCGCGCGGCGCGGCTGGAAGGATTGATGTCGCACTTCGCCTCCGCGCCGAACTATACGACGGCGCAGACCGATGAGCAGATCGCCACCTTCACCGCTGTGCTGCTGCACCTGCGTAACGCCGGCGTGAACCCAACGATGGTCCACCTGTCGAGCACGGTGCCGCTTGCTTATGGAAGGAAAGAGGCCTGGGGCAACCTGGTGCGGCCCGGCCACGCCATCTACGGCTACATCTCCCCGGCCAAGGGCGCGTCGTCGCCCTGCCTGCTGGAAGTGCATCCGGCGCTGAGCTGGAAGGCCACGGTGCTGGAGGTGAAGGACATTCCCGCCGGCGCGGCCATCGGCTATGGCGGCATCCACACCACGGGCCGCGAAACGCGCATCGCCGTGCTGGGCGTGGGCTATGCCGATGGTTACCCGCACCGGCTGTCGAACAAGGGCAAGGTGCTGTTGCAAGGGCGCGCGGTGCCGGTGCTGGGCGCGGTGTCGATGGACCTCACCACCGTCGACGCCACGGGCCTCGACGTGCGCGCCGGCGACGCGGCCACGCTCCTCGGCACCGAGGGCGACGAATCCATCGACGCGCAGCAGATCGCCAAGCTCGCCGGCACCATCTCCTACTCCGTCCTCTGCGGCATCAGTTCCCGGGTTGTTCGCCTCTATGTGTAAGATGGGAGAAGTGGGTTTCGTTCCGCAAATTAGCAGCGCCCGTCTCGCGATGGCGATTCATATGATCGCCAATTCCGCCTGAGCCTGCCTGCGAACGAACGCAATTTTCAAGGCCTCCGGTGGATCACCTTCCACCGGGGGCTTTTCCTTTTTCCATCAACCAACCCGGAGACAAACTGATGCTGCAAACCGTGGAGATACTGCTGGAAGACAAGCCGGGCGCGTTGATGCGCGCTGTCGGCGTGATTACAGCGAAGGGTTCCAATATCGCGTCGCTCTCCGTGACGCCCGATTCCGAGCAACCCGGGTTGGCACGCGTGCGCATGGTGGCCGATGTCGAAGAGCGGTTGCACGACCGGGTGTTGAAGGAGTTGAACCGGCTGGTGCAGGTGGTGAAGGCGTGGTAACACTGCAGCAGATTGAAGCCGCTACGGCGCGGATCCGCGGGGAGATCTACGTGTCGCCGCTGGTGCATTCCAAGGCGTTGTCCGCGCTGTCCGGCAATGAGATCTACCTGAAGCTGGACAACCTGCAGATGACCGGTTCGTTCAAGGAGCGTGGCGCGCTGAACCGCATTCTCACACTGACCGATGCCGAAAAAGCCCGCGGCGTGGTGGCCGCTTCCGCCGGCAATCATGGCCAGGCGGTGGCCTATCACGCCACCCGGCGCGGGATTCGCGCGCAGATCTGGATGCCCCGGTATACGCCGCTGGTGAAGCTCTCGGCCACGCGCAACTACGGCGGCGATGTGGTGCTGCATGGCAATAGTTACGACGAGGCGTACGAAGGTGCCGTGGCCCAGGACGCCACGTTCGTGCATGCCTTCGACGATGAAGCGGTGATCGCCGGGCAGGGTTCGCTGGGGCTGGAGATGTTGGAACAGAACCCGGAGCTGGACGTGATCGTGACGTCGATTGGCGGGGGCGGACTGGCCTCCGGCGTGGCCTGCGCGGCGAAGGGGCGGAAGCCATCGATTGAAGTCGTCGGCGTGCAGACGTCGCGTTTGCCATCGATGGTGGCGGCGCTCGCTTCCGGCGAACCGGTGCGCGTGGCGGCGGGATCGACACTCGCCGATGGCATCGCCGTGCGCAAAGCCGGCGGCTTCACGCTGCCGATGGTGCGGGAGTATGTGGACCAAGTAGTCACCGTGGAGGAAGGCGACATCGCCGCCGCCATCCTCTATCTGCTGGAACGGGAAAAGACGCTGGCCGAAGGCGCCGGGGCCATCGGCGTCGCGGCCGTGCTGCAACGGCTCACCGGGCACACGGGGAAGAAGATCGCGGTCATCGTCAGCGGTGGGAATCTGGACGTGAATCTGCTGGCGCGCATCATCGAACAAGGCATGGTGCGCGACGGCCGCCGCCTGCGCGTGCGGGTGACGCTGCCCGATTACCCCGGCGCCCTCGAAGGCCTGGCCGCGCGCATCGCCGCCGCCGGCGCCAACATCGTCGAAACCCTCCACAACCGCGCCCACTACGGCGTCAGCCTCACCGAAACCGCCATCGATATCACCATGGAAACACGCGGGCGCGAACACGTCACCGAGATCCTCGCCGCCCTCAGCGCGGCCGGCTACGAGTTCACCATGGTGGAATAAATTTCGCCCCGCCGCGACCCCTTTCCCGAAAACGCGCATCCTCGCTGACAGGAGGAATCTATGAAGATTCTGAGTCTCGTCATGATGACGGCAGTAGGCGCAACGGCCTGGGCCCAAGGGTGGAAAGTGATCGGCTGGAACGACCTGGGCATGCACTGCGTGGATGGAAAGGATTACTCCATTTACTCCATCCTGCCCCCCTTCAACACCTTCCATGCACAGGTGGTGAACAGCTCCGGCAAGCTGGTGAAATCCGGCGTCACCCTCACCTATCAGGCAGTGGCCGATTCCACCGGCTCCATCAACAAAACCTCCGTCGGAAAGTCCACCTTCTGGCAATTCTCGCAGCCGCTCTACGGTGCCACGCTCGCCCCCGATAAGGGCTTGGCCGGCTTCGCCATGCCCGGCGCCGCCAACACCCCGCAACGCATGCGCTTCGATTCCCCCTTCGCCTGGTTCACCGGCGAAGGCGTCCCCATCCTGCCCTATGACGACAAGGGCACCAAGAACTTCTACCCCATGATGCGCCTCACCGCGCGCAACTCATCGGGCACCGCGCTCGCCTTCACCGACATCGTCCTCCCCGTCTCCGACGAAATGAACTGCCTGGCCTGCCACGCCTCCGGCTCCACCAGCACCGCGCGCCCCGCCGCCGGCTGGGCCTTCCTCACCGATCCGGAAAAGGACTACAAACGCAACGTCCTGCGCCTGCACGATGAGCGCGAAGCCAACAACCCCACGTTCCGCAACGCGCTCGCCAAAGTCGGCCTGAACCTCGCCGGCCTCTCGGCCACCGTCGACGCCGGCCGCCCCGTGCTCTGCGCGTCCTGTCACGGTTCCAACGCCCTGCCCGGCACCGGCATCGCCGGCATCGGTCCGCTCACCAAATCCATGCACACGCGCCACGCCAACGTGGTCGATCCCACCAACTTCCTCACGCTCGATGCCTCCAACAACCGCTCCGCCTGCTACAGCTGCCACCCGGGCTCGGAAACCAAGTGCCTACGCGGCGCCATGGGCAACGCCACTCAGCCCGACGGCACCATGACCATGCAGTGCCAAAGCTGTCACGGCAACATGAGCGCCGTTGGCGCCTCCACCCGCAACGGCTGGCTGCAGGAACCCTCCTGCCAGAACTGCCACACCGGCACCGCCGTCAAAAACAACGGGCAGATCCGCTACACCGACGCCTTCGTCGGCGGCGCCCCGCGCGTCCCCGTGGACCGCACCTTCGCCACCAACGCCAACGTGCCCGTCCCCGGTTCCGATCTCTATCGCTTCTCCAAGGGCCACGGCGGCCTGCAGTGTTCGGCCTGCCACGGCTCCACCCACGCCGAATACCCCAGCTCCCATGTGAACGACAACGTGCAGTCCATCAAACTGCAGGGCTACGCCGGCACCCTGGCCGAATGCAAAGCCTGCCACTCCACGGTTCCCTCCACCGTTACCGGCGGGCCTCACGGCCTCCATCCCATCGGTCAGAGCTGGGTCGGTAAACACGGCGACGCCGCGGAGAAGAACCCCGCGCAATGCCAGGCCTGCCACGGCGTCAACTACCGCGGCACGGTGCTATCGGCCACCACCACCGCGCGAACCTTCAAAACCGAACACGGCACGAAGACGTTCGCCAAGGGAACGCAAATTACCTGCTACCAGTGCCACAACGGCCCGCGCGGCGAGTAAAACTTACATCACGCGCCCGGCCAGCTCTTCGTGAATGGCTTGCCGGGCGCGCTTCAGCCGGCCCTTCACGGCCTCTTCGCTGATGCCGATTACCTCGGCAGTCTCCCCGGTCGTCATGCCCTCCACCGTCCGCAGCAGGAATACCATCAGCTGTTCCTCCGGCAGGTGCGCCACGGCGGCGTAGAACTGCCGGATCGTGGCGCCGTTTTCCATGCAACGAGACAGGAACGAGGTCTCCACGTGCGGGTCGATGGAAACCTCACGCGGAGCCGTTTGATTCGCCCCGCGGCGCTTCATCATGCAGACATTGCGGGCAATGCGGAACGCCCACGGCCGCACCCGCGACGGTTCGCGCAATTCTCCGATGTGGTCATGCAGCTTCAACAGCGTGTCCTGCACCACCTCTTCGGCGTCCTCCCGCTGACGGCAGATCAGCAGGCTGTAGTGCAGCAGCCGCCGGCCAAAGGCAACGGCGAACTCTTCGAAGGCTTCCGCGTCTCCGTTCCGGATCCGCTCAGCCAGCTGGATCTCGCGGGCTTGATCGAGCTTGGACATCGCTCAGATGCAGATGCAAACGAGCGGCCAAAGTGACAACTTAGGGCTCGGCGTCCACCGATTTCCCTGCCATCTCCAAATGGAACGCCAGCTTCTCGCGGGACTCAGCTTCCACGCTCCGGGCTTTGGCGGCGCGCTCCCGCTCCAGGTTCTCCGGGCCCTTCGCCAGCCCGGGCCACTTGTGCTGCATGGCGTTGTATCCGGGCGTCGCCAGGCGCTCAACGTTCGCCTCGTGCTTCCGCGCCTTGGCGGCGGATTCTTCGGCTCGCGTGGAATGCCGGGCAGCTTCGGCCTTGTGTTCGGCTTTGGTCATGTTCGGTTTTGTGTCGGCCGCGAAGACCGCGGCGATGGCGAGTACGAATCCAATCAGGGGCTTCATGTCCCCATTAAACGGCCCAAGGGCAGTCCCCCGGTATCCGCAAAATTACGGAGTCACCAACCCCTCCCGCACCGCGTGCTGCACCAGTTCGGCCGAGGTCTTCACTCCCAAATCATCCATCCTTTTGTACTTGTGCGTCTCCACCGTACGCGGAGAAATCTCCAGAATCGCTCCAATCTCCTTGGCCGATTTCCCCTCCGCCAGCAGCTGCAGCACCTCCCTCTGCCGCGGCGTCAACTCCAGCGACTGCCGCAGATGCACCTTCGTCTCGTCCAACATCTCCTCCACCGCCGGCGTCCGCAGCCCCGGCGAAACATACGATTCGCCCGCCAGCGCCCGCCGGATCGCCACCGTCAACTCCTCCGCCGCGGCGTGCTTCAACACGTACCCCAGTGCCCCCGCCTGCAACGCCCGCAACAAGTACGAAGGCTCCGGATGCATCGTCAAAAAGACGAACTTCACCCCGGGCAGCTGCCGCGCTGCTTCGATGCCGTTCAACAGTGGCATGGAGATATCGGCCACCACCACATCCGGCGCCATTTCACGCGCCAACTGCACCAGTTGCCGCCCGTCCGCGCACGTGCCAACAATGTCAAACTCCCCGCCCAGCAGGCTCCGCAGCCCGTCCAGAACGATCTTATGATCATCCGCCAACAGCAGCCGCGCCCTCATCCGCGGAACCTCGCCACAATCTCCGTCCCCGCGCCCGGCGCGGTCCGCAACGTCCACTGCCCGCCCAATAACCGCACCCGCTCCTCCATGCTCGCCAGCCCCAGCCCGGGCGTCGAAGTCGCCGTGTCGAACCCGCGCCCGTCGTCGGCGATCCGAATCTCATGCGGCCGCAGCCGCACCGTCACCTGCTGCGCATCGGCGTGCCGCGCCACGTTCCGCAGCCCCTCCTGCAGAATGCGATAGATCGCCAGATTCTCCTCCGCCGTCCCCACCGGAATCGCCCCCTCCACCGCGAAATCCACCGGCGGCCCACCGCGTTCGAACGACGCCCGGCACTCCGCCGCAATCGCCGCCTCCAGCCCCAAATCGTCCAGCATCGCCGGATGCAACCGCCGCGACAGCGCGTGCAGCTCATCGGCCAGCGCGCCAATCTGCACCCGCACCGTCTCCTGCCGCCCCTGCCCCGCGCTGATCGCCGCCGCCGCCAACCGCTGCGAAAAGTCGTCGTGCAACTCCCGCGCAATCCGCCGCCGCTCGTCCTCCTGCGCCGCAATCAACCGCCCCGCCAGCCGCCGCAACTCGCTGATGTCCTGCGCGGCATAAACCACCCCGCCATTTTCCAATCGCCCCGCCGTCACCAGCACCGGCACCCGCGTGCCGTCCCGCCGCGTCAACTCCGTCTCCACCGCCGCCCGCCCCACCGCCACCTGCTCCACAGGCGCCGCCCGGCCCATCATCTCCTCCGGCGTGTAGCCCAGCAGTTGCCCCGCCGCCGGGTTGGCCCGCGTCACCCGCCCGCCCTCCACCACAAACACCGCGTTCAACAGCGACCCCAGAATATCGTCCACCGCCTGCTTCGACATCGTCGTCTGCTCCAAATCGGCCGCCATCCGGTTGAACGATTCGGCCAGCTCGCCAATCTCGTCCGTCCGCTTCGTCGCAATCCGCGCTCCGAAGTCGCGAGCACCCAATCGCCGCGCGCCCTCCGCCAGCGCCAGCACCGGCGCCGTCACCCCCTGCCCCAGCCAGCGCGCCAATAGCAGGAAGCCGCCCGCCAGCAACAGCCCGTAGGCGATAATCCGCAGCCGCAAACGGCCCACCGGCGCCAGCGCCTCCCCCGCGTCCATCTCCGCCACCAGCCACCACTGCACGTCCGCCACCGCCAGCGGCGTCCACGAACGCAGCCGCTTCCCGTCGGCCGTCTCCGCCGTGCCGCTGCCCTGTACTGGCGCGCCCGGCGCGTCCCCATGCCGCAGGCCAGAGCGCAGCGCGTTGGCCGCGTTCACCATATATGCCTGCCCCGTCTCGCCGAACCCCTCCTCCCGCCAGTGCCCGTTGCCGGTCATCACTCGGTTCACTTCGTCCATCGAAGTCTGAATCGCCAACACCCCCGCGCGCTCGCCGCCCCGCCACATCGGCGCCGCAATAAACGCCGCCTGCTCGTTCCGCGATGGCGTGTACGGCTGGTAATCCTCCAGCACCGCCCGCTCCGCGCCGCCGGTCGCCAATGCCCGCCGGAACGCCCGCGCCAACGCTGTGTCCCGGTAGCGCGCGTGGCCCAACGACGCGCCCAGATCCATCTCCTTCCGCACCGTGTACACCACCCGCCCGCCCGCGTCGATCAGAAAGATATCGTAGAAGCCGAACGCCGTCTGGTAGCGCTGCAGCGTCGGGTGGAATCGCGCATGGGTGGCTCCGTAGGCCCCCGGCGCCTCGCCCTGCGCCACCAGATAGTGATACTGCAACGCCACCGCCCGCCCGTCTCTGGGCATCCAATCCATCCGGTCCCCATACCAGGCCCGCACCGCCGCAGCCTCGCCCACAGGCGCCGTCAACAGCGGCCAAGCCCGTTCCATTTCCCCCAGCGCCGCCCCCGCCGATGCATCCGCCGCCAGCGCCAGCACGTGCTTCGCCGCGTCTTCAAAGTACCGCTCAATCTGCCGCGCCCGCGTCTGCCGGATCACCGTCAGCCGGTCCAACGTCGCCTCCCGCAGCGCCGCCGCCCCGCCCACTTCCGCCTCCCAACCCGTCGCCGCAATGGCCAACGCCGCCACGCCGACGAACGCCGCCTGGAGCTTGGTGCGATAAGAGCGGAACGGGGCCAGAATTCGCACGGCACTACCGTCATAGCACAGCTACCATGGTCAGATGCTCAACTGGTTAGTCGCGGGCGTTGGCGATATCGCCACCCGCCGAGTCCTCCCCGCCATCCTCTCCGAACCCCGCTCCCGCCTCCACGCCGTCGTCACCTCCCAGCCCGCCAAGGCGCAGGCCTACGGCGTCCCCGGCTACGCCAACTTCACCGATGCCCTGACTGACCCCGCCATCCACGCCGTCTACATCGCCACCCCCGTCGCCCTCCATCACCCCTCCCTCCTCGCCGCCCTCCAAGCCGGCAAACACGTCCTCTGCGAAAAGCCCACCGCCATGAACTACGCCCAGGCCCAGGAGATGGCGGAGGCCGCCGCGAAACATCCCCATCTCGTCTGCGCCGTCGCCTACTACCGCCGCCGCTACGCCAAGGTCATGGAAGCCAAACGCCTCATCGATGCCGGCGCCATCGGCCAGCCCGTCCTCGCCGAGCTCAACTGCCACAGCTGGTTCAACCCCACCGACGGCCACCGCTCCTGGCTCATCGATCCCGCCCTCGCCGGCGGCGGCCCGTCGTATGACATCGCCAGCCACCGCATCGATCTGCTCAACTACTTCCTCGGCACCCCCACCCGCGCCACCGGTTTCCGCTCCAACGCCGTCCACACCTATGCCGTGGAAGACAACGCTACCATCATCGCGGACTACCCCAACGGCGCCCGCGGCGTAGTCGACGTCCGCTGGCACAGCCGCGTCGAACGCGACGCCTGCCGTATCGTCGGCACCGATGGCGAGTTAAATCTGGACCCCCTCAACGGCCCTCTCCTCCGCACGCCCACCGGCGATTTGCACCTCCCCGCCCCCGAAAACCTGCATTTCCCGCTGATTGCAGACTTCGTCGACGCCGTTTTGGACGGCAAAAAGCCCGCTTGCCCCATCGCCGAGGCGATTTCGACTGATTGGGTGACCAATCAAATACGATAAGATGAATGAGGAAAGGCGCGCCTTTCGTGCGCCTTCGCGCGCCTACATCTCCCCCAAAATAACCACATTCCCATGTCGGACAGCACCAAGATCGACGTCAACAGTTGGCTGGAAGAAGAACTGTACCAGCAGTACCTGCATAACCATTCGTTTGTGGACGCAGCCTGGCAAAGCGAATTTGCCGGCGAAGCGGCGACGACCGGCGAAGCGGGAAGCAATGGTATCGCGGTAGCCACTCCTGTGGGTCCAGTTCCCCCGCCCGCGCCGGCTCCGGCCCCCGCGCCCGTGGCTCCTCCGCCCGCCCCAGTCGCCGCGCCGCCACCAGCGCCTGCGCCCGCTCCCGTTGCACCCCCGACTCCTCCCGCGGCCCCTGCCGCCCCCCAGAATCAGCAAGTGACAAAAACCGAATCCACCGTACAGACCAGCCAACCAGGCTCCAAAGACGTCGACTCTTCCGAACAGCTCGTGCCGTTGCGCGGGACCGCGCTCCGCATCGCCGAGAACATGGTGCTCTCGCTGTCGGTTCCCACCGCCACCAGCCAGCGCTCCATCCCCGTCAAGGTGATCGACGAGAATCGCCGCATCATCAACCAGCACCGCACGGTGCTCGGCCTCTCCAAGATCTCCTACACCCACCTCATCGGCTGGGCCATCGTGAAATCGCTGGAGACGGTTCCGTCCCTGAACTCTTCCTATACCGAAAATAACGGCGAAGCGTTCAAGGTGGTGCGCAATCACATCAACCTCGGCCTCGCCATTGATCTGCCCTCCCGCGACGGCGGCCGTTCGCTCGTCGTGCCCAGCATCAAAAACGCCGGGTCCATGAACTTCGCGGAGTTCCTGAAGTCCTATGACGATCTCGTCGCGCGCGGCCGTAAAGGCAAGCTGACGCTCCCGGATTTCCAGGGCACCACCCTTTCGCTCACCAACCCCGGCACCATGGGCACGGTCGGCTCCATCCCGCGCCTCATGCCGGGCCAGGGTTGCATCATCGCCACCGGCGCCATGGACTTCCCGGCCGAATTCATGGGCGTCGCGCCGGAAATGCGCGCCATGCTCGGTCTCGGCAAGGTGATGACGGTCACCTGTACCTACGATCACCGCATCATCCAGGGTGCCGAAAGCGGTGCCTTCCTCGGCAAGCTGCAAGGCCTGCTCCAGGGCGAAGACAATTTCTACGACGCCATCTTTACCGACCTGCGCATGCCGCACAAGCCGGTGAAGTGGGAGGCCGATCGCGCCGTTGCCCCGCGCCAGACGGCCATGCGCCAGGTGGAGATCAGCAAAGAATCCAGCATTCTGCAGCTCATCAACGCCTATCGCGTCCGCGGCCATCTCATTGCCGATCTCGATCCGCTCGGCGCCGAATCGCACTACCATCCGGAGCTCGACCCGGCCCACTACGGTCTCACCATTTGGGATCTCGACCGTGAATTCGTCACCGGCTCCCTCGGCCAGGAACTCGGCGAAGGCGCCGCGCACATGGTGCTCACGCTTCGCGAAATCCTGGAAACCCTGCGTCAAACCTACTGCGGCAAGATCGGCGCGGAGTACATGTACATCCAGTCGCCGGAGCAGAAAACCTGGCTCCAGCAGCGGATGGAAACCAATAAGTACACGCTGCCCACGGTGGACCGTACCCGCATCCTCGAACGTCTCCACGAAGCCGAAGGCTTTGAATCCTT
>CAMATG010000075.1 GCA_945860645.1 Candidatus Sulfopaludibacter sp. SbA3
GGCGAAGGTGGACTTCACGCAACTGCGGAAGCCGGTGGAGCTGTTGGAACCGCTGGTGGCGAAGGCACCGGGGGATGCGGGGTTACGGGATGAGTTGGCCAACGCGTATTCGGCGGCGGCGGCGGCGTTGTTCAACGGGAAGCGGACGGAAGAGGCGCGCGGGATGGCGGAGAAGGCGCTGGTGCTGCGGGAGCAAGCGGTGGCGAGCCAGCCGGAGAACGCTGTTGCAAGGCGGTCGTTGATGCTGGCGTATGCGGCGTTGGGGGATATTCATTGGGGATTCCTGCATAGTTTGGGGAAGAGAGATGTGGCGATTGGGTACTACGAGAAGATGCTGGGGCCGGCGGAGTGGCTGCAGCAGAAAGAGCCGGCCAAGCGGGGGACACGAACGGATTTTGCGATGACGCGGATGCGGTATGCGAGCGCGTTGCCGGCGGGGTCGCCGCGGGCGATTCCGATGTTGCGGGAGGCGGTGGAGGCGATGGAGGGGATTCTGCGGGAGGACCCGAAGAATTTCGGGGTGGGGCGGCAGTTGATTGACCTGTTGTTGCGGCTGGCGGGACGGTATGGGGAGGCGGGGCAACGGGGGGCGGCTATGCAGTGTTTGCGGCAGGGTTGGGAGTTGGGGGAGCATATGGTGAACGCGGACGCGAAGCATCAAGGTGCGCGGACGTGGGGGCTGCGGGCGGCGTTGGAGTTGGGACGGGCGCTGGCGGCGGAAGGACGGAGGGGGGAGGCACTGTCGCTGATTCCGAAGGCGGAGCAACGGGCGGCAGAGGCGGCGGCGTTGGACGCGTCCCCGGCCGGGGGTGGTGCTTGGCCGGGCCGGGTGGCGGCGTGGCGGGCGGAGTTGGAAAAAGGGCGCTGAGTGGGCGGGCCCGTTCCAACACCGCCCAGGGTCTTTATCCGCGGAGGAGGCGGGCCGGGAGGGTGATGATGGAGGCGATTAGCTCCAGCACGCCGCCGACGGCGATGCCGACGAGGCGGAAGGGGATGAGAATCACCCAGACAATGGGGTAGGCAATGAGGGCGATGAGCGCCAACGGCCAGCAGAGGAACAACAAGATGCACCACAAAATGAACTTCATCATTGCGTTGCGGCTCCTTCACCATATACATACGTCAACGGAGGGGTGGATGTTCCCGCTAGAATAGCCGGATGCGGTTGTCCGTCATTTTTGCTGGTTTTTGCGCGTTGGTGGCGGTGGCGCAGCCGAAGGTTGCTGAGTTTTCGGCGGAGAAACTGCGTCGCGTGGAGGCGGCCGTCGAGGCGGAACGGGTTCGGCAGGGCGTCGTTGGACTGACGGCGGCGTTCGCATCGCGGGGGACGACACGGTGGGTGGGCGCGTTTGGCAAAGCGGACCTGGAAAACGACGTGGCGGTGAAGCCGGCGACGGTGTTTCGGACCGGATCGCTGGCGAAACCGATGACGGCGGTGGCGGCGTTGCAACTGTGGGAACGGGGCCGGCTGGACCTGGATGCCGCGGTGCAGAAGTATGTGCCGGCGTTTCCGGAGAAGCAGTGGGGCGTGTCGGTGCGGATGCTGTTGGGGCACGTCGGCGGGATTCGGCATTACCGGGGCGAGGAGTTGGACAGCACGCGGCATTACGGGGATTTGGTGGAGCCTTTGCGGATCTTCAGCGGGGACGCGCTGGCGCATGAGCCGCGGTCGAAGTATTTGTATTCCTCTTATGGATATAACCTGGCTGGGGCGGCGGTGGAGGCGGCGGCGGGAGTTCCCTTCCTCGATTATTTGCGGGAGAACGTGTTGGCGGTGGCGCGGATGGAGTCGACACGGGAGGACAATGCGCGGGAGATTGTGTTGCATCGGACGCGGTGGTATTCGAAGTCGAAAGACGGGCACGTGATCAACGCGCATCTGGCCGATACGTCGAATAAGATTCCGGGCGGCGGGCTGGTGACGACGGCGGAGGATCTGTTGCGATTCGCGGCGGCGTGGGAGCAGGAACGGCTGCTGCGGCCGGCGACGATGCGGATGCAGACGGAGAAGCAGCGGCTGCTGGATGGCGCGCGGACGGGGTATGGGCTGGGGTGGAATGTGTCGCCGGTGGCGGGGCGGAACGCCGTTAGCCACAGCGGGAGCCAGCAGGGGTGCAAGACGATTCTGGCTATGTTTCCGGAGTTGAAACTGACGGTGACGGTGTTGACGAACTCCGACTATGCGGAGCCGGCGAAGTTTGTGGAGGTGATTTTGAAGGCCCTGGAGGGGCCGTCAAGCATGAGTGGCGTCCACGGCGTCCGAGGCGTGGTAGCTCGAACGAACTAGCGGGCCGGATTCAACGTGGCTGAAGCCCATTTGGTAGCCGGCCTTTTTGAGTTCGGCGAACTCTTCGAGGGTGGCGTAGCGAACGATGGGCAGGTGCTTCTTGGACGGCTGGAGATACTGGCCGAGGGTGAGAATATCGACATGGTGGGCGCGGAGATCCTGCATGACGCGGAGGACTTCGTCGATGGTTTCGCCGAGACCGAGCATGAGGCCTGACTTGGTGGGCGTTTGGGGACGAAGGCTTTTGGCGTAGGCCAGCATTTCGAGCGACCGGGGGTAATCGGCACCGAGGCGGACGGTGCGGTAGAGGCGCGGGACGGTTTCGGTGTTGTGGTTGAGGACTTCGGGGCCGGCGTCCATGACGGTTTGCATGTTGTCGTAGTTGCCCTGGAAATCGGGGACGAGGACTTCGACGTGGCAATCGGGGACGCGTTCGTGGATGGCGCGGATGGTCATGGCGAAGAGCTCGGAGCCGCCGTCCTTGCGGTCGTCGCGGTTGACGCTGGTGATGACGGCGTGTTTCAAGCCCATGAGCGAGACGGCTTCGGCGACGCGGCGCGGTTCGTCCATATCGACTTCGAGCGGAGCGCCCTTCTGCACGGCGCAGAAGCCGCAGCGGCGAGTGCACATGTTGCCGAGGATCATAAACGTCGCCGTGCGTTGGTTCCAGCATTCGCCGATGTTCGGGCAGGCGGCGGATTCGCAAACGGTGTGGAGTTTCAGTTCCTGGACGAGGGCTTTGAGGTCGCGGTAATTGGCGCCGACCGGGGCGGGCGCTTTGAGCCACTTGGGGCGATCGGGCTTGGTTTGGATGCTGACGAGCACTATCTTTATTCTACGCCCGGCGGGGGGCGAAACATTAAATAGGTGCCTGGCACCTATTTAATGTTTGGGAGGAGTTTTGCGGCCGAAATGGCCCCAAAAACCGGATTTGTCCGGGAAAAACGACAGTTTGGGGTTGGGAAAGATTAAATTGGTGCCTGGCACCAATTTAATGGAGGCCGGCGGCTTCGAGGCGGGCTTCGATGGTGCTGTCAGGCTGGAGATTCATGATGCGGAGATCGACGCCGGCTTCGGCGGCCATATCGAGCGCCTTTTGCGGGATGAGCCCGATCAGCTCCGTGCCGCGGACGGCGACGCCATGTTCGGCGGCGAGTTGTTCGACGCGAGGCAGGACGTGGTGCGGCGGCGTGGCTTCGTAATCGATCAGGTTGATGGACACCTGCGTGATGCCCTTAGAGGCAAGCGAAAGGCCCAGGGCGCGGACGCCGGGGAAGCCGCCATCGGATTCGCGAATGGACTTGGCGATGGACTTGGCCAGATCGAGGTTATCGGTTTCCAGTTCAATGTTCCAGGCGATGAGGATTTTACGGGCGCCAACGGCGACAGCGCCGGCGGTGGGATGCAGTTCGGTCTGGCCGAAGTCGGGAAAGCGATGGATATCGGTGTGGACGGCCACCTTCAATTTCTCAAAGCCGATCTGGCGGACGTTGGGGAGGACGCGGCGTTCGGGAATGATGGCGGCTTCGCCATACAGATAGACCGGAATCTGGAACCGGTTCCAGATTTCCGCGCCGACGGCGTGGGCGATCCAGCCGCATTCGATGATCGTGATTCGGCGCACGGGCACGAATGGGATCACGTCGGCGGCGCCGATGCGGGGATGGACGCCATCCTGGTCATTTAGATTGATCAACTGCGCGGCGACGCCGACCGAGCGCACGGCGGCTTCGCCCACCTGTTCGGGGGCGCCGGCGAAGGTGATGACACAGCGATTGTGATCGGGGTCGCTATCGATATCGAGGACAGCGATGCCTTCGACGTCGCGAAGGGATTGCGCGATGGCCGCAATGACTTCCGGGCGTCTGCCTTCGGAATAGTTGGCCGCGCATTCGACGAGGGGTCCGTTACCGCTCATGACACCAAGGTACCAGCATGGACGATTTTTGACACAAGATTTACTCCCATAAAATTAACGATGTCGTGATAATCGGGGACGTGGAGGACCAAAATATCAGCCTGCTTGCCGGCTTCGAGCGAGCCGCACTGGGCGGAAAGGCCGAGGGCGTGGGCGGCGTTGATGGTGGAAAGCGTGATGGCTTCGGCGAGTTGAAGCCCGCCATCGCGGACGGCGAGGAGCGCGGCGGCCTGCATGCTGCAGGTGGCGCCGGCGGTCATGGAGAAGCCGGAGCCGATGGCGACGGCGGCATCGCCATCGACCAGGGCACGGGCGATACCGGCGGCGGCTGGGGGGACGACGGCGACGGCGGGGGAATCGGCCAGGAGGTGGATTTGCGGGGCGGAAAGGGATTGTTGCAGATCGAGAACGGAGGCTCCGTAGGCGAGCGCGAGTCCGATCCAGTCCGGATTGTCCGGCTCCCCGCACCAGACACGGAAGCCGGGGCCGAGCGAGCGGAAGAGGCGGAGCGCGTCGCGATTGTGGGCCGGAAGTTCGAAACGGAGAGAGGCGGCGAGGTTGCGGCGGACGGCTCGTTGGAGTTGGGCGGGGTCGAAGCCGGGTTCGAGATCGAGGGCGCAGACGATGGCGGGGGAGGCGGGATCGGCGGCAGCGAGGGCGCGGAGAGCGAGGTAGGATCCGATGACACCGGCACTGGCGGTGCCGTGGGCGAAGGCGAGTTGGAGAATGCGGCGGGCGAGGGTGGCGTTGGAGGGGATGGTAAGAGACGGGTCGACGAAGGCCGGCATGACGACGGCGCCGTGCACTTCGACGACGATGGCGTTGCGGGCTTCGCTGAGATTATCGACACGCCGCGACTGGCCTACACAGGCAATGCGGCCATCGCGGATGAGTACGGAGCCGTCGGCTATGACGCCTAAATCGAGACAGGCCGCGCCGCGGCGGGGTCCCTCGGCGCCGCGCAAGGTGAGCAGTTGGCGGGCGCCGCGGAGGAGCAGCGGTCTATGCATGGAGGATGGCGAATGCCTACCCGCTGTTGTAGCACGAAACGGAAATGGATCGAAATGTTTCCGGGCTAATCGGCGGTTCGCCAGATCTGGCGAACCTCGTCGATGGCCGACTGCCGCGCCTGGGCATTGACGGCCTCGACCTCGAGAAACTGGATGCCGGTGAGGATCCAGGCGGCCATGTCGGGCTGGACCAAACGATAGAAGACGTGGCGGCCTTCACGGCGCTCGGCCACGATGCGGTGCATGCGGAGGACGGAGAGGTTCTGGGAGGTACGAGAATGGCTGACACCGAGCATGCCCTGAAGCGCATTGACGTCCCGTTCGCCGTCGCGGAGCTCTTCCACGATGCGGACGCGGTCGGGATGAGAGAATACTCCGAAGAGTTCAGCGAGTTCTTTGGCGATGATGTGGCGTGCTGGCATGTCGATATTCACGTATGCACATGTTCGTACATTCGGTAACTTTTTGATTCTAAGAGTGTGAATCGTCTGTGTCAAGACTTGACAGGTATTTTTCCGAATGTTTTAATCAGTATATGTTCAGATGTTTGCATGTCTGAACCTCAACCCATCCTTGTGACTACTCCCTTAACCTCCTCCTCTTTCGCGCCGACCCTGATGCCCCGGATCCTGGAATTCCTGTTGGAACAACAGGGAGCGGTACCGGACCGGGAACTGCTGCAGCAATCACAACGGCGGCTCCGAAACGAACCTGTTTCGGGGAAGCAGTTGATCATTCGCTCGGCCGACGACGCGGGTATCCGGATGACCAGCGTCAGAATGCGCCTGGACGTGGCGTTGCGCCAGGTACATCCGGAGTGCCCGTGGATGGCGCTGCGGACGGGCCCGAGCGGAGAGGGGGAGGTACTTTTCCTACTTGAGGGGAAGAAGGGGAAAGCGCTGTGCTTCGACCCTGGGAGGCAGAACAAGCCGCAGTGGAGGAGCCAGCAGGATTTGCGAGAGTGGCTGTCAGCGAGTTCTTTAGAGGAGGAGACGGAGTGGTTGATCCCGGAGCCGGCGGCGCCGTTGGCGGCGATGCGGTCACCGAATGAAGCTCAACCGCTGCCGCCGTGGACTCGGCTGAAGGCGCTGCTGGCGGCGGAGCGATCCACTTTATGGGTAGCGGTGATCTATTCGGTGGTGATCGGCCTGCTATCGCTGGTGGTGCCGGTGGCGGTGCAATCGTTGGTGAACACGATTGCCTTCGGGAGCGTGCTGCAGCCGCTGGTGGTGTTGACGCTGTTTGTCTTCGTGGCACTGGGATTTTCGGCGCTCATCAATTCGTTGCGGGCGTGGGTGGTGGAGATCCTGCAGCGGTCAATCTTCGCCCGGGCGGGCACGGACCTGACGTGGCGGCTTTTGCGTGTCCGGCCGGAGGCGTTTGACAAGTACCACGGGCCGGAACTGGTGAACCGGTTCTTCGATGTGGTGACCGTGCAGAAGGCGGCGGCGACGTTACTGATCGACGGGTTGGGAATTCTGATGCAAACGGTGATCGGATTGTTACTCGTCGCCTTGTACCATCCCTTACTTTTGGCATTTGACATTTTTCTAGTGTCGTCCATGTTATTCATCGTCCTGGTACTGGGCCGGGGCGCGGTGTACACGAGCATTAAGGAATCCAAGTCGAAGTACGCCTTCCAGGCCTGGATGGAACAGATCGCCACGCATCTGGTGACGTTCAAATCGGCGGGCGGCGCGGAGCTGGCTTCGGCGCGGGCCGAGGGGCTAATGGAAGATTATCTCCATTACCGGACCAAACACTTTCAAATTCTGCTGCGGCAGATCGCCGCGAGTTTTGTGTTGCAGGCGGTGGCGAGTTCGTTGCTTCTGGGCATTGGAGGGTGGCTGGTAATCGGCCGGCAGTTGACGCTGGGCCAGTTAGTCGCCGCCGAGTTAATTGTTACGCTGATGGTAAGTGGTTTTACTAAATTCGGGAAACACCTGGAAGTTTTTTATGACTTACAGGCGGCGATTGACAAGCTGGGCGGGCTGGTGGATCTGCCGCTGGAGCGGACGGGCGGCGAAGCGGTGTTGGAGTCAAAGGGCCCGGCATCGGTGGGGATGGCAAAAGTGGCGGTGGGTTACAAGGCCGACACGCCGGTGTTGGACGTGACGGATTGGACGCTGGGCACCGGGGACCGGATGGGGCTGGTGGGCTGCTATGGCTGCGGGAAGAGTACGTTGGCCGATACTCTTTTCGGGTTGCGGCAACCACAACGGGGTTCATTGCTGCTGGACGGGATTGACTACCGTTCGCTACCGCTGGCGACGATCCGCAGCCACGTGGCGCTGGTGCGGGGCATTGAACTGTTCACCGGCACGATTCTGGACAATGTGAGATTGGGGAGAGAGCATTTGACGCACGCCGACGTGACCGACGCGTTGCGAAAGACGGGCATACTGGACGAGATCCAGAGTCTTCCGGATGGGTTGGAGACGGTGTTGCATCCGGGGGGGAGGCCGCTGTCGGCCAGCCAGTCGAGCCGGCTGATGATCGCGCGCGCCATCGTGGCCAAGCCGCGATTGCTGGTTTTGGACGACGCGCTGGACCCGGTGGACCGGGTGACCGAGCGCGAGCCGCTGTGCGACATGTTGTTTGACCCGGGCGCGCCGTGGACGCTGCTGTGCATTACGGAGCGACCGGACCTGCTGGCGCGCTGTAACCGGGTGGTGCTGCTGGAAAATGGAGAACTGATCGAGGTGCGGAGATGAGCGTGACACACGTGAATCGTTATCCTTCGCGGCTGGCGCTGCATTCGCTGGCCGTACCGAGGGCGCAAAAGGTGCTGTCCCGGGTGATGGTGGTGCTGATGTTGACCACCGCCGTGGCGTTGACGGTAACGCCCTGGCAACAGAACGTGACCGGGAGCGGACGAGTGATCGCTTTCCGTCCCGACGAGCGGCCACAAAATATTGAAGCGCTGGTGGAAGGCCGGATTGCCAAGTGGTATGTGGTGGAAGGCTCGAAGGTGAAGAAGGGCGACCCGATTGTCGATCTGAGCGACAACGACCCGGACATTCTGCTGCGGTTGGGGCAGGAGCGGACGGCGACGGGAGGGACCATTTCGGCGGCGCAGAAGCGGGTGCAGACGATTGAAGACCGGATTCGCGGGCTGGAACTCACTTTGAAAACGGGCGTGGCGGCGGCTAAGGCGCGGGTGCAGATGGCGATCGACCGGGTGGCGGCGGCGGAGCAATCGTTGGAGGCGGCGAAGTCGGCACTGGTAACGGCGAAGCTGCAGATTGACCGGCAGAAAGGGCTGGCGGCGAAGGGATTGACGTCGACGCGGAACGTCGAGTTGGCGGAACTGGATCTACAGCAGAAGACGGCCGACGTGGAGCGGACGACGGCATCGTTGAACGCGGCGAAGAATGAGCGGATTTCCTTGGAGTCGGAGTTGCAGCGCGTGGACGCCGATTCGCAGAGCCGGATTGATGAAGCGTGGGGTTCGCATGCCTCGGCGATGTCGGACGTGGCCAAGGCAGTGGCGGAGATGACAAAGGTGGAGGTGCGGCTGGCGCGTCAGTCGACGCAGCGCGTGTCGGCGCCGATGGACGGGACGATCTTCCGCGTTGTGGCGCGGCAGAGCGGCGAACTGCTGAAGTCCGGCGACCTGATCGGCGTGCTGGTGCCGCAGACGGTGAACAACGTGGTGGAACTGCTGATGGACGGCAACGACACACCGCTGATTTCGCAGGGCCGGAACGTGCGACTGCAGTTTGAAGGCTGGCCGGCGCTGCAGTTCAGCGGGTGGCCATCGGTGGCCGTGGGTACGTTCGGCGGTCGGGTGCTGCTGGTGGATTCAACCGATAATGGGCAGGGGAAGTTTCGCGTGCTGGTGGAAGCCGACCCCTCCGACGGGCCGTGGCCGGGGCAGAACTATCTGCGGCAGGGCGTGCGGGCCAACGGGTGGGTGCTGTTGAACCAGGTGCCGCTGGGGTATGAGTTGTGGCGGCAGTTCAACGGGTTCCCACCGGTCATTGCGAAGTCGGAACCGGAAGCCAAAGAGAAGAAATGAAGAGACTGATCCTATTGCTGAGCGCGGCCGCGTGGGCCGCCGAACCGCTGTCGATTGACGAGTTGCTGGGCTCGGTGGACCGCGCGTTTCCGCTGATCGAAGCGGTGGTGGCGGAACGGCAGTTGGCCGAAGGCGCGGCGATGTCGGCGCGCGGCGAGTTCGACTTGAAGCTGAAGGGCGAGGCGAGATCGCAACAGTTCGGCTTCTACCGCAACGAGTTCGCCAAGGGCCTGTTGGAGCAGAACACGACGCTGTGGGGCACCACCGTTTATGGCGGCTACCGGGTGGGGCGCGGTACGTTCGGGCCCTATGACGAGAAGGCGTTGACGCTTTCGGGCGGCGAGTGGTCCGGCGGGTTCCGGACGCCGTTGTTGCAGGACCGGAAGATCGATGAGCGGCGGGCTGGGTTGCAGACCACTCAACTAGGGCAGCAGGGCGCGGAGTTCACCATCTCCAAGGAGCGGCTGAAGATTTATAAGACCGCGCTGAAACAGTATTGGGAGTGGGTGGCGGCGGGGCGGCAGATTCGCGTGGCGAAAGACCTGTTGCAGTTGGCTGAGCAGCGGAATCAGCAGTTGGAGGACACGGTGAAGCTGGGGCAGTTGGCTCCGGTGGAGGTGACCGATAACTTGCGGGCGATTCTGCAGCGGCGGTCGGCGGTGGTGAATGCGGAGCGGTATTTGCAGGGCGCGGGGATTGAGTTGTCGTTGTTTTTCCGCAACGCCGCCGGAGACCCGCAGCAGCCGGGCGCGGAGCGGATGTTGACGACATTCCCGGAGCCGCAGACGTTGACGCCGGAGCAGGAGGCCAACGACCTGGCGGGGGCGATGACGGCGCGGCCGGAGATCCAGAGCCTTCTGATTAAGCGCCAGCAACAGACGGTGGAGGCGCGGTTGGCCAAGAACCAGGTGCAGCCGCAATTGGATGTGTTCTTCAATTATTCGCGCGACGCGGGCACGGGGCGGACGTCGCGAAAGGGCAATGAAATCGAGGGCGGGTTGCTATTCGAAATGCCGGCGCAGCGGCGCAAGGCGTTGGGCAAGGTAACGCAGGTGGATGCGAAGTTGACGATGATCGACGCCGAGTTGCGGTTCGCGCGGGACCGGGTGTTACTGGACGTGCAGGACGCGGCAAGCGCGGTGCGGGCGGCGTATCAGGTTGTTGGCGTGGTGCGGGAGGAGTTGAAAGCGGCGCGGCAGTTGGAAGAGGCAGAGCGGGCGCGGTTCGACCTGGGCGATTCGACGCAGTTCTTCGTGAATCAGCGCGAACTGGCGACGGCCGACGCGGCGTTCCGGGAGATCAAATCGCTGGCCGATTATCACAAGGCGCGGGCGGAGTACGCGGCGGCGACGGCGCGGCTATTGGAACGCAAAGGGCCGTGATGTATGATGGCGGCAGCTATGCAACGCCGCCATTTCCTCTCTCTCATTCCTGCTTCGACGCTTCTGGCCAGTGACGCGGGTCCGCGGTTGCGGCCGGCACTGTGCGCGTATTCGTTCCGCACCGACCTGCAGAGCAAGAAGATGTCCTACGAGGAAGTGATTCGCTACGCGGCCGAGCACAAGCTGGACGGCGTGGACTTGACGGTGTATTGGTTCCCGTCGACGGAAGATAAGTTTTTGTACGGGTTGAAGCAGCTGGCTTACAAGCTTGGCGTGGAGATTTATTCGATCTCGATTCGCACGGATATGTGCAAGAAGCCGGGGCCGGAGGCGGATAAAGAGTTGGGCGAGCTGCGCAAGTGGGTGGACGTGGCGGCGAAGTTGGGCGCGGGGCATATTCGTGTGTTTGGCGGGAAGGTGCCGAAGGATTCGAATGACGCCGAGGCGGCTGGGTGGGTGGTCCAGGTGTTGAGCAAAGCGGGCGAGTATGCCGGGACGAAGGGCGTGATGCTGGGATTGGAGAATCATGGCGGGATCACGGATAAGGCGGAGACGATTGTCGATATCGTGAAGCGCGTGAATTCGCCGTGGGTGGGAATTAATCTCGACACGGGGAATTTTAAGACGAAGATCTATCCGCAGATTGAGACGATCGCGCCGCATGCGATTAACGTGCAGGTGAAGGTGGAGATTACCGAGGACGGGAAGAAGGGGATTTCCGATTGGGACCGGGTGGCGAAGATATTGGTGGCGAATAAGTATCGCGGGTATTTGGCGTTGGAGTATGAGGCGGCCGAGAGCGCCTCGACGGCGATTCCCGGCCACTTGGAGCATTTGCGGAAGGTTTGCGCGAAGTTTTCTTCGTAGTTAGTCGACGACCTTCGCGGTGACGACGAGGAAGATGGATTGGGAGGCGTTGTCGATGCTCAGCTTGCCGACGACTACCTTCTGTCCTTCGCGGACGTCGATGTCGGTTGCGATTCCGGATTCGGCGAATTGGTAGTTGGCCGGCGGAACCAGGTAGGGTAACCTCGCCGTGAAGCGCAGTCCGTCGAGCCGGACGTTGGCGCCTTTGTCGGACGAAGAGACGGCGACGTTCTTCACGGTGAGATGATAACTGGCGCTGGCTTCGACCTTGGAAGATACGGGGGCCATGCTGCCGTTCGTGTCGGCGGGCTTGCCTTCGCGGGAGCGGATGGCGGCCGTCTCCAAAACACGGAACGACTTGAGTCCGAAGACGTTTCGAAGCTGTTGGACAACACCGGAGAGTTCGGGTGGAACGGTACCGCTGTCGCCTTGCGGTCCGGCAAGCAGCATGTGAAAGGTGAGTTCAATGTTCTTGGCGGCGGGGGCAGGAACGTCGAGTTTTTTGATCGCCGCTTCCATCGCTTCGACGAGTTCGGCAGGGCCGCTGAGGGCGACAATGCGCAGATTGCCGTCGGCCTGATAGCGAACCTTGTTCGCGGACAGGACGCTGAGGACGGCGTTTGTGCTGTCGGGGTGAATATATTTAAGTTGCACAACGCGCGAGGTCGTCTCCTGGGCCAACAGCGCCGCTGCGCAGAGCAGGGTCAACAGTATCGATTTCATTCTTCTCCTCCATCGGCGACCAGGACGATGACGACGTCCGGATCGCTGGTATAGATCGTGATTCGTTCGGCGGGCCGGGATGGGGCCTGCGCCGTAAAGACGGGCGGTTTCGTTGGAATTGGCTTCCACGCGGGCGCGGCTGGGGGGGGTGGCGCGTCCAGAGTGAGCGTTTCGAGGGGCGCGGGCGCGGGCCAGAAGGCGAGTGCCAACGCGGCCAGCACCGCTGCGGCCCCGCCGACCCGCCGAGTCTGGCGACGCCGGCGAATGCGTGTCAGCACGCCACCGCGGACTCGGGCGGCGGTTTCCTCGGTAATGGGAGTCTCCAGCCATTCGGTCATGTTGTGCCTCCTAACCATTCGCGAAGTTTCGTGCGCGCCCTGGAGATTTGGGAGCGGACGGTGACCGCAGAGCTCCCCATTCGCGCCGCCACCTCTTCGGTCTCCAGCCCTTCCACTTCGCGTAGTAACAATGCGGCGCGCTCCTTGTCCGGCAGGCGTTCGATGGCGGCGCGAAGTTCAGCCAGGATCAGCCCGGCTTCGCCGCGGGCGGGCACGCTGGCGCTGTTGTCGGTTAACTCTTCCGACGGGCGGCGGCGCCGCAACCGGTCGCGGCAGGCGTTCCAGGCGATGCGGAACAGCCACGGCTCGATGGCCCGTTCCTCATCGAACTGCCCGAGCGATTTGTAGAAGCGAAAGAAGACATCCTGCGAGGCCTCCTCCGCCTCTCCGCCGGCGCCTAATAGCCGTGTGCAAAGCCCGATCACCGCACGTTCGTACTGCCGCATCAACTCTTCAAACGCCCGCTCATCACCGGACTTGGCGCGCGCGATGAGACCGCGGTCTGCCATCCGCACCTCCGAGAGCCGAATTGTGATTTGCGATACGCTCATTTTCGCTGCTGTACTGTATACGCGAATTGCCGCCGGAACGTTGAGTCCATTTGATACGATTTTCGGAGCATCATGCGGATACTGGGTTCTTTGTTTCTTTTAGCCGCGGCCGTCGCGGCCGGACAGACCGTTGCCTTTTCGGGGGCGCACACACAGTCGATTCAGCTGCAGGCTGGGCAACTGGTGGAAGTGTACGCGGGGTTGCCGGCGCCGTCGGAACTGCCGGCCAATGGGCGAATCGCCGTGGAGTGGGGCAAGTATCGCAAGGTGCTGCACGCCTTCGACCCGGACTTTTTCATCGTCTATCGCGCACCGAAGGCCGGCAGCTATTCGCTGAAGTTGACCAAGGTGGAGAACGAAGAGCCGCTGTTCAACAAGCCGCGCTGGCGCGAGACGGGCACGATTGAGAAGATCACGCCGTTCCCGAAATCGACGCCGTGGCCGGCTGGGAAATCGGTGAAGCTGCGCACGTGGATCAAGCCTGTGAACCCGGGCAAATCGGCGCGGGAGATGATCGTCGAAGCAGAGCCGAATGATTCGATCGCCGAGGCGCAGCCGGTTGAGATCGGCGCGTCGGGCAACGATGAGAATCTGCACATCTCTGGCGGCGCCGACGATGCCGAGTACTTCGACAATGGCGCCGTGGGAACGAGCGGGATGGACTGGTTCCGGATTGAATACAAGGGCAAGGAGCCGCGCCTGTTCACGGCGAATCTGGCGCTGCCCGATCCGCTCGTGGTGGC
>CAMATG010000076.1 GCA_945860645.1 Candidatus Sulfopaludibacter sp. SbA3
TCCTCCCCCTCCTGGTCATTCAGTACTCTGCCACGCACACTCGGCGTGAACCCCCCGTCGTTCCTCTCCACCTCCCCGTCCGCCCCAACCGGTTCGCCCCAGCTCCTCAATTTCTCGATGAGCGATACCGATGGCTTCGACAACATCAACCGGATGTACTTCCTCGTGGGTAACACCCCGTCCCCAACGGGCCCGGTTTGCTATGGCTACTACGACCGCGCCGCCAACGGCATTTATCTCTACAACGACGCCCTCACGACCCCGCAAGGCCCGCTAACCCCCGGCGCCGCGGCGACACTCCAAAACGGCCAATGTTCCGTCAATGGCGCAGCGTCGGCGCTCGTCTCCGCCTCCGGCACCGAACTCGGCCTCCGCCTCAGCGTCAGTCTGAAGGGCGCTTTCGCGGGCACCACGCGGAAGCTCTACGCCTCTCTGTCGGACAACGAAGGAAATACGACCGGCTGGGTACAAACCGGCACCTGGTCGACGGCAAATCAGAGCCGCCCCCCATCGCTAGTTTCCTCCACACCCGGGACCCCCATCGGCTCCCCCCAGACATTCACCACGGTCGCCAGGGACCCCGACGGCTTCGATAACATCAGCCGCATTTACTTCCTCGTCAACACCGATACATCGATCCCGCAGAACACCTGCCACGGCTACTACGACCGCGCCTCGAACGCGTTCTTCCTCTATAACGACGCGCTCACCGCATTATCCAACGTCACCCTCCAAAACAGCCAATGTGCCATCGATGGCGGTGCCTCCGGCCTCCTTGCCGGCGCCGGTACGGACCTCACCTTCCGCATGACAATGAGCTTGAAAGGCGTCTTCGCCGGCTCCGCCCAGAAGCTGAATTACTGGATCGTCGACTACGACGGCAACGGCACCGGCTGGGTCCAGGCGGCCTCCTGGGGCACCCCGAATCTCAACCGCGCGCCCGTGCTGGTCGGGGCCTCCCCCGCCGCCGTCACCACGCCGCAACAAACGCTCACCTTCAATCTGCGCGACGCCGATGGCGCCGGCAACCTCAGCCGGACTTACTTTCTCATTCAAACCTCCACCGCCATTACAACGAACACCTGCCACGGCTTTTACGACCGCGCTCTGAACGGCATTTATCTCTACAACGACGCGCTGACCATCCTCCAAGGGCCTTTGACTCCCGGCGCCGCCGGCTCGCTGCAGAACGGCCAGTGCTCCATTAGCGGCCCCGGTTCGGCCTGGAGCGTTGTCTCCCCCACTGATGCCAATCTGTCGCTCAATACCGGTCTTTTGGGCTCCTACGCGAGCGCTCTGCCGAAGATATTCCTCTGGGCAATGGACGCCGAATCGAACGGCACAGGTTGGGTCCAAACCGGTGCCTGGGCGCCGAACACGGCGGCGCTCGCTCCCACGGTCGTCTCCGGCTCGCCGGGCTCTCCGGTCGGGTCACCGCAACCCTTTTCGGTCGTCGCCCGCTCGGCCGCCGGCGCGGCCAACATCAGCCGCATCTACTTTCTCGTCAATAACACCGACGCCGTCCAGCCAAGCGTGTGCCACGGATTCTATGACCGCCCGGGCAACTACTTCGTCCTTTACAACGCCGCCCTCACCGCCGCGCTTGGGCCGCTCTCTCCCGGCGGCGCCAGCCTGCAAAACGGCCAATGCACGCTCGATGGCGCCACCACCGGCCCCATCTCCGCCTCCGGTACGGATCTCACCATCCGCTTCGGCTTGAGCCTGCAAGGCGCACTCGGCGCCACCCCGCAAAACGTCTATTTCTGGGTGCAGGATGCGCTCAATAACGGCACCGGCTGGGTCCGCACCAGCACCTGGACGCCCCTCGCCGCCACCGCGCAGGCACCCACTCTCGCCTCCGCCACCCCCGCCCTCACCGCCGGCCCAGCGCGAACCTTCACGCTTACCGCGCGCGACGCCAACGGCTACGCGGACCTCAACCGCATCTACTTCGTCGTCAACACCAGCGCCAGCGTGCCCGTCAACACCTGCCACGGTTTCTACGATCGCCCCACCAACGCCATCTACCTCTACAACGACGCGCTCACCGCGCTCAGCGCGCCGCTATCCCCCGGCGTCGTCGGCACCATCCAGAACTCGCAATGTGCCATCGACGGCGCCACGTCGTCCGTCGCGCTTTCGGGCCTCGACGCCGTTCTAAACCTCGCCATCACACGCAAAGGCGCCTTCGCCACTACCGCCCAGAATCTCTTCGTTTGGATCACCGACGCCTCCGGCCTCGGCACCGGTTGGGTCCCGGCCAGTCAGTGGAATCCGTGACGATACAGGCGTAGAGACGCCATGAGCCATCGACGACGCTGCATCGTCCGTCGCGACGCCGTTCTGAATCTCGCGGTCACACGCAAAGGCGCCCTCGCCACCACCGCCCAAGGCCTCTTCGTTTGGATCACCGACGTCTCTGCCCTCGGCACCGGCTGGGTCCCGGCCAGTCAGTGGAATCCGTGACGATACAGGCGTAGAGACGCCATGAGCCATCGACGGCGCTGCATCGTCCGTCGCGACGCCTTTCTGAATCTCGCGGTCACCCGCAAAGGCGCCCTCGCCACCACCGCCCAAAGCCTCTTCATTTGGACCACCGACGCCTCCGGCCTCGCCACCGGCTGGGTCCCGGCCAGTCAGTGGAATCCATGACGATACAGGCGTAGAGACGCCATGAGCCATCGACGGCGCTGCATCGTCCGTCGTGACGCCGTTCTCAACCTCGCCATCACACGCAAAGGCGCCTTCGCCACCACCGCCCCAAACCTCTTCGTTTGGATCACCGACGTCTCTGCCCTCGGCACCGGTTGGGTCCCGGCCAGCCAGTGGAATCCATGACGAAACAGGAATAGGAACGCCATGCGCAATCGACGACGCTGCATCGTCCGTCGTGACGCCGTTCTGAATCTCGCGGTCACACGCAAAGAGCCTTCGCCACCACCGCCCAGAATCTCTTCGGTTGGATCACCGACGCCTCCGGCCTCGGCACCGGTTGGCTCCCGGCCAGCCAGCGGAATCCGTGACGATACAGTAGTAGGAACGCCATGCGCCCATCGCTGCTCTTCCTCGTTCCCACACTGCTCTCCGCCCAGACCTATTTTCCTCCGCCAGACACCGCCGGCGGCTGGCGGACGCTCGACGGCGCTCCCGCCATTCGCAAGACGGCGGGCATGGACCTGAACCGTCTCGATGGCGCTTTCACCTACGCCACCCGCACCAGCGCCCACGGGGGCTTGCTCGTCGCGCGCCACGGATATCTGGTCTACGAAAAGTACTTCGGCCAAGGCCACCGCGACGCCCATCCCGACATGGCCTCTATCGGTAAAGCCTATGCCAGCATCGCCGCCGGCATCGTGATGCAGGAGAAGCGCAACGCCATTCCCGATGGGCTCGATCAAAAGGTGTTCGCCGAAAACTACCTCCCCGAAGCCCTGCCTCTAAACGATCCCCGCAAGGCCGACATTCGCTTGGGCCACCTGCTCTCCATGAGCTCCGGCATGCATGGCGACGGCGCCAATCCCGGCTTCGTGCGCGGCGCGCCCGGCAAACTGGAGCCCATGGCCGCGCCCGCCAATCCGCTCGATCTCGATGGCAACGCCGTGCGCGTGCCCATGTGGACCACCCCCGGCGAAGGCTACAGCTACTCGTCTTCTTCCACGCATCTGGCCTCCATGGTGCTCCGCCGCCTGGCGGGCATGGAACTGCAACAGTACCTCGATGAAAAGCTGGCGAAGCCGATGGGCTGGGGGCCCTGGAATTACGCGCTCCACCGCCCCGCTGGCACGCTGCCCCACACCCCGGGCGGTGGCAGCATCGCCGTCCGCTCCACTGACGCTCTTCGCTTCGCCTATCTCCTCCTCCAGAAGGGCCGCTGGGGCAAGCAGCAACTGGTGCCCGCCGATTACGTGGCCCTTTGTGCGAAGCCCTCAAAATACAACACCCACTCCCCCTTCGGCCTGATGTTCGAATCCAACGCCACCGGCCACGTCCCCGGCGCCCCCCGAGACGCCTACTTCAAGTCCGGCGCCGGGGGCTCGGCCATCTACGTCGTCCCCTCGCTCGATCTGGTCATCTACAAAATGGCGGGCAACACCGCACAGTTCGATCCGGCCCTCACCCGCATCCCGCCCACTTATTCGGTCGATCACTCTCGAGATGACTGGAAGCCCGTTCCGCACACGCAATTTGACGACGGCCCCATCGGCGGCGACGACGGCGTCCGACGCCTCCTCGAATTGGTCGTCGCCGCCGTGGTCAGGTAACATGCGCATCTTACTCTACCTACTCCTGGTAACAGTCGCCGCCACTGCCCAACCCGTGCGCCTGCGGCAGAATATCGAGCGCATCACCCGCTCCGTCAACGCACAGTGGGGCATCTACGTGAAGGTGCTCGACACGGGCGAAGAGATCGCCATCAACGCCGACGCGCAGATGGACACGATGTCGACCATCAAGATTCCCCTGATGATCGAAACCTTCCGCCAGATCGAAGCCGGCAAGCTCTCCCTCACCGATCGCGTCGAGCTCACCGAAGCCATGAAACGCCCCGGCACCGGCATTCTCCGCTCGCTCGACGCCGGCGCGTCCATCACGCTCAAGGACACCCTTATGCTGATGAACATTGTCAGCGACAACACGGCCACCGACATCCTGTTCGACAAGGTCGGCGGCGTCGATCCCGTAAACGCATTGATGACCTCCTACGGCCTCAAATCCACCCGCGCCACCACCCCCTCCAGCGGCTGGTTCGCCGCCCTACGCGCCGCGCCGTCCGCCGCCGATTTCCACCGGGAAGGCAAGCACGCTTACGGCCTCTCCAGCGCCCGGGAAATGGGCGTATTGCTCGAGAAAATCGCCACCGGCAAAGCCGTCAGCAAGCCCTCCAGCGACGCCATGCTTACGATGCTCCACGGCCAGGTCTACTCCTCCCGCCTGCCCAAATACGTCACCGGCTTCCGCGTTGCCCACAAAACCGGCGACTTCCTCCCCTACATCGGCAACGACGTCGGTATCTTCGAAAGTGAAAAACGCAACATCGTCGTCTGCGTCTTCACCGCCGGCCACTACGGCGTCGGCGCGCAGTTGGAAGACGCCATCGCCCGCATCGGCGAATTGATCGCCAACCACTACGGGAATTAGGATAATGAGTAATCTCTAATGCGAACCTCCGCGTTGATTCTGCTTGCCATTGTCGCCGGCGCCTGGGCCCAGCCGCCGAAGGTGAAGTTGTGGTCCCTGCAGCCGGTCCGAAAGCCCGCCGTGCCCGCGCTCACCGCCTCCGGCAATCCCATCGACGCTTTCCTCGCGGTCGAGCACAAGGCCAAAGGCCTCCAGCCCAACGGCCCCGCCGATAAGTTGACTCTCCTTCGCCGCGCGTCGTTCGATATCACCGGCCTCCCGCCCACGCCCGCCGAGCAGGACGCCTTCCTGGCCGACACCGCGCCCGACGCCTACGCCCGCCTGATCGACCGGCTCCTCGCCAGCGAACAGCACGGCGTCCGCTGGGCCCGCCACTGGCTGGACGTCTTGCGTTATGCCGATCTCGATGGGCTCGACGGTTCCGTCATGACCGCCGCCCCGGGCATCTACCGCTGGCGCGATTGGATGATCCAGGCGCTCAACGACGACATGCCCTACGACCAGTTCGTCACCGCCCAGATCCTCGGCAACCGCTACGGCGGCCGCCCGCAGTTGACCGTCTTCGGCACCCGCTCCCGCCCCGAATCGAACCCGGCGGATCGCTTCGCCCTCGGCTTCCTCGCCCGCAGCGCGCTGAACGGCGGCGACCGCAGTCAGGAGGTCTCCATGAACGCTGTCGAGACCATCGCCGCCGGGTTCATGGGCATGACCGTCGGCTGCGCCAAGTGCCACGATCACCGCTTCGACCCCATCAAACAGACCGACTATTACGCCATGAAGGCGCTCTTCGATCCGCTCGTCGTGCGCCGCGTCGACCTCGCCACCCCCGATGAAATCTACGCCTACAGCAAGGCGCTCGAGGCCTACCGCCGCGCCAAGGATCCCATCGACCGCGACATCGCCGCCCTCACCGCGCCCTATCACCAGAAACTCTACGAAGAGCGCGTCGCCATGCTCCCGCCCGACGTCCGCGAGATCGTTCGCAAGCCGGACCACAAGCGCACCGTCGCCGAGCAGAAAACCGCCGACGACTATTTCCCCGTCCTCCGCATCGATCCCCCGAAAATCAAGGAGATCATGCCGAAAGAGGAAATCGTCCGCTACGACGCCCTCCTCAAGCAGCAAGGCGCGCTAAAGCGTCCCGCCGATCTGCCCGCGCACTGGATCGTCGAAGAGGACAGCGCCCGCCGCAAAGAGCCCACCTATATCCTCACCTCCGGCGATCCCGCGAAGCCGGAAAAGGACAAGCCCGTCCAGCCCGGCTTCCCCTTCCAACCCGCCGATCTCGACTTCCGTGACGGCCTCCGCGAAGGGTTCGTCAACTGGCTGACCGACAAAGACAACCCGCTCTTCGCCCGCGTCGCCGTCAACCGCGTATGGCAGTGGCACTTCGGCGAAGGCCTGCAGAAAAACCCCAGTGACTTCGGCCTGCTCGGCGGCCGTCCCAGTCATCCGCAGTTACTCGACTACTTAGCCTCCGAGTTTGTCGCTCATAACTACTCCATGCGCTGGCTGCATAAGTTGATACTCACTTCGGATGCCTACCGGCGCTCGTCCAAGCCGGAGCCCGCCAGCCACAAAACGGACCCGGCAAACACGTACCTGTGGCGCTTCCGTCTCCAACGCCTCGAAGCCGAACCCCTATGGGACGCCATCCTCTCCAGCGCCGGGGACCTTGATCTCACCGTCGGCGGAAAGTCGTTCCAAGTCGTAAATCCGGACAAAAAACAGAGCATTTTTCTGCCCAAAGACGGTACATTTGCGACGAAAACCACCCGCCGCGGGGCATATATGACACGCGGATTCATCCCCAGCACCGAGGTGATGGCCCATTTCCTGCAGTCGTTCGACGTCGATGACGGCCGCACACCCTGCCCCGTCCGCACCCAAACCATCACCGCGCCGCAGGCCCTGTTCACCATGAATGACCGCATGGTGGAGTCCGCCTCCGCCAAGCTCGCCACCCGCGCCGCCGCCGAACCGGACCTCGCCGGCGCCGCCCGCCGCGCCTTTCGCGAGACCATCGGCCGCCCCCCGTCGGCCACCGAAATGGACCGAGCACTCAGCTTCCTGGCCAACGATCCGGCCAAATTGAAAGAC
This sequence comes from Candidatus Sulfopaludibacter sp. SbA3, assembly GCA_945860645.1. Taxonomy (GTDB): domain Bacteria; phylum Acidobacteriota; class Terriglobia; order Bryobacterales; family Bryobacteraceae. The sequence continues at coordinate 7,240 of CAMATG010000076.1, forward strand.
CTCGCCTGGCTGCTCTACAACCTCGACGAGTTCCTGTTCGTGAAGTGAATCCCATGCCTACCCGCCGCCAATTTCTGCAACGAAGTGCCAATGGCTTCCTGGGTGCCGCCGCCGGCGCGCTCTGGGCCGCCGATGGTAAACTCCCCGGCGCCCTCCTCCCGGGCGAACCCCGCGCCAAGTCGGTCATCTATCTGTTCATGTGCGGCGGTGTCAGCCACATCGACACCTTCGACCCCAAGGACAACAAGTTCGCCGGGACCATGATGGACGCCATCGGCTTCGGCGACAATAACGCCGCCATGAAGCGCCCGGTCATCCCCATCCTCCGCACCTACAAGCAGTATGGGCAGTCCGGCATTCCCGTCTCCGACTGGTTCCCCCACGTCGGCGGCGTCATCGACGATGTTGCCGTAGTCCGGTCCATGTACTGCCACCAGACAAACCATTTCCCCGCCGTCATCGAACACTCCACTGGCAAGCCGCTTCGCCAGTTCGAACACCCCAGCCTCGGCAGTTGGGTGACCTACGCCCTCGGTTCGGCCAACAAAAACCTGCCGTCCTTCGTCAACATCGGCCGCCCTTCCTCGCCCGTCCAACTCACCGGCGGCTACTTGGGCGCTGCCCACTCCGCCACGCCATTCCAGCCTGGGGACACTCCCATCCCCAACCTCGTCCCCCCGGCCTCCTCCACGCGCGCCGCCCGCGAACGCCAAATGCAGGCCCTGCTCGATTGGAACCAGGAGTTCCGGGCCGACTACGCGCTCGATTCCGAAATCGGCGCCCGCCTCCAGGCCTACGAACTCGCCGGCAACCTCATGCGGACCGCCCCGGCCATCGTCGACTTCGCCAGCGAACCCACCCACGTCAAGGACCTCTACGGCATCGGCGCCAAGGAAACCGACGACTTCGGCCGCCAACTCCTCCTGGCCCGCCGTCTGGTGGAAAACGGCGTTCGCTTCATCCAAATCTGCCACGCCGGCGGCGGCAACGGTTCCTGGGACTCCCATGGCGACATGGCCACCCACGCTCCCCTATGCCGCGCGGTCGATAAACCGATCGCCGGTCTCATCGCCGATCTCAAACAACGTGGCCTGCTCGATTCCACTCTCGTCGTCTTCACCAGCGAATTCGGCCGGACCCCCTGGTCCCAGAACACCACCGGTCGCGACCACAACGGCAAGGGCTTTTCCACGCTGCTCGCCGGCGGCGGTGTCAAGGGCGGTATCGTCGAAGGCGCCACCGACGAAGTCGGCTACAAGGCCGTCGATCGACCCCACTACATCAGCGATCTCCAGTCAACCATCCTCAATCAAATGGGCCTGAACTACCAGAAGATGGACTTCCACACCAACGGCCGGGCCTTCAAGCTCATCGAGGAAGGCACCGGACCCATCCGCGCCATTCTCCGCTAAGCGGAATAACCAAAAAGCTTATCCGTCCGGATCTTCTCAGCCACCGGCGGCGGCACAAACTTCTGCCAGCTGGTGTCCCCGGCCTTGATCCGGCTCAGGATCTCCGCCGGCATAATCGGCAGGTCCACCTTGTCGAAGACCGGCAGCGAGTAGATCCGCTCGTTCTCCAGCAGATGCAAGTACAGATGTCTCAGGTTGTGCGCAACCTCCAACTGTTCCGCCGATAAAGGCGAAGCCGTATTCGGGTCCCACATCGGGTAGACGTACATGGCCGTGTCCCCCTGCAGGAACATCGCCAGCGCCTCCAGAATGCCGCCCGCCAGGTCGGCATAATACTCTTCCTGGAAAATACTCCGCAGCGTGCCCAGGCCCATCACATGCCCGATCGGCAGCTTGGTGTACCGCCGCAGATACGCCGTCAACCGGTGCGACGCCGAAAAGCTGGAGATCATCACCGGGTGCCCCAGCGCGCCCAGCATGTCCACACGAGCCAGAAAATCCACGTGGTCCAATTGGTCGGACGACATCAGATTCTTCAAGCTCATCTCCATCAGCACGACCATCCGGTGTTCGTCGATCTTTTTCTCCTTCACCATCCGTTCGCCCGCGCAGTACAACATGTCGAGCGTCACATTCGTCACCGGCCGGAAGCTCCCGCGTTGCAACAGCACTGGCCGCCCAAACAGGATCTCCGCCGGCTCCACCGCCTCGCCCGACGCCGTAAACACCGCCGCGTCCGTCAACCCCTGCGCCACCAACTGCAAGCTCATCAACCGGTTATCGACCCCCGCAAACGCCGGGCCCGAGAACTTGATCATGTCCACTTCCAAACGCACCCGGCTCAGCCCGTCCATCAGCGTCGAAATCAGCTCTTCCGGCTGATCGTTCAAATAAAACGCCCCGTAGATCAGGTTCACGCCCAGAATCCCGATCACCTCCTGCTCCCGCAGCGTCACCGGATCCAGCAGCCGAATATGAATCAGAATCTCCGACGGCGGCGCTTTCGGTTCGTTCTGAAAGCGAATTCCCAACCACCCATGCCCACTGCCGGGCTGCGATCGCCGGTTCGTTGCCACCGTATCCGCAAACGCAAAGAACTTCGTCGTCGCCCCGCGCGCCGCATCCAGCCGGTCCTGCAACAACGAGTACTCATGCGTCAGCATGCTCTGCAATCGTTGGCGGCTCACATACCGGTTCGATGGTCCGTAGATCGCATCAGAAACCACCATGTCGTACGCCGACATCGACTTGGCGACGGTTCCCGACGCTCGCCCGCTCCGGAAAAACCACGCCACCACTTCCTGCGCCGCCCCGATCTCCGCGAACGCCCCGTACGTCGTCGGGTCGTGATTGAGCCGCGCGGCCTTCTGATGTGTGCTTACGGTGTCCAGATCCAAAATCGCCATTACCTATAGTGTCTATCGGCGGCGGCCGAAAGAAAACTTATGGCGATTTTCCTCAGTTAAGTCCGAGTCCCTGATCCCCGCCGGCTGATCGCGAATACCCCCGCCAACCCCGCCCCAATCAGCAGCATCGTCGCCGGCTCCGGCGTCTCCACCCCCGTAGGCGGCGGTGTCAATCCGTAGCTGATCAACGTTTGCCGTTGCTGCCCCGTCCCCAGTTCAAAGTTGTAAAGGATCGCCGCGTTCATCGAACTCCGCCCCAACGAACTCGCCACTAACAAATTCGCGGCCATTCCCAACGCCGTCTCCGACGTCCCCAGCCGGATCACGCCCATCCCCAATCCGTCTCCCGTGTCATGCACCACGTCCCACATCGCCACCTGCAGCGCCGCCGCGTCGTCGTTCGACCGCACCAGCCCCGCATACGTCTCAAACAACCACGCCGCCCGCCCGCCGTTCAGATAACTGTCCGGCGTCCCCGTACTGCTCTGATATGTGTTAAACCCAATCGTAGTGAATAAGTCCACACAATACGCAATGTCGGAACTCCCCTCGCGTGTCACATAGATCTCGGTCGCATAGACATCACGCGCCTGCCCATTGGGGTTCACTATCTCCACGTCAGGCCGCCCATACCCCACGCCGGTCAATTGGATCGACCCCGCTTGCAGCCCCACCGCCATCGCCATCGTGACTAATATCGACTTCATACCCCAAGTATGCGAAGCCGCAACCTCGGGACCCATAGGTAGAATCAGTCGATCCGATCTCTAACTTCGCGTACCACCCATGGAGTAATCTGAACACAACGTAATGGCTACGGCAGCCACCCCGGCATCGTCCGCCGCAGGCTCCAACCCTCCCCGCGCAGCACCACGCCCGCCTTCGGCGCCTCTCCCCGCAACATCGGTCGACCGTTCGGATGCGCCGGTGAAATCAACGTCGCCGGCCGCCCACCCATCAACCGCAGTACCTCCGGCAAGTCCGCCTTTCCCAGGATCCCCGGCACCACCGTCTGGTCCAATCCCTCGTGAATCCGCGCCGCCACCACGTCCATATAACTCACAATCGACCGCTCCACCGCCAACTCCGCCACCCGCCCATCCACCGCCGCCGCCACCATCGCCGCCGGCCCCACCGCTCCCTTCGCGTACAACCGAACCGGCCCGCCCGTAACGCCTTCTAAATAACTAACTCCCGCCAATAAGTCCGCCGCCTGCATCTCCACTAAGTTTCGCTCCAATAAGATAGCCCGCGCCGCCAACTGATACCCCTGCCGGTACCCCGTCCGCCCCGCCGCCTTGTAACTCTCGCCCATCCCCCGCGGATCCACCGCCAGCACCGGCGTCCCCGCCGCAGCCAACTCCATCACATCCGCGTCCGCCCCCTTCCCGAATGAACTCGCAAACACCACACCGCGCCGCCCCGCCGCCCCGTGATACAGCAGCGCCGGAATCGCCAACCCTCCCTCCACCGTCAACTCCAACTTCTCCACCCGCACCCCTTTCACCATAACTTCCCCCAAACTCCGTGCCGCCGGCCGCCCCGCCAATGTTCCCAACCCAACCGCCGCCCGCAATCCCCCCACCGTCAAAGCCCCGCGCCCCGCCGCCAGCCGCCGCGCATGTGCCAGATTCAAACTCTGCACCGTCTCCGTGCCCCCCGAAGTCGCCAACTGCCCCGTTGCCGTTGCATACAACGCGCTCTCCTCCTCCGGTTGCACGGCCGGCTCTTTCCCGGCGCTCTCCGTCCCCTGCATCCAGTTACTCAAGAACCGATATGCCGCCTCCCGCCGCGGTTGCGACCACCCATGCGTATCGTCATACTCAAAATAACCGGCCTTCTCCCCACCGCCCAATAAGTCAAACAATCGCTGATTCTGCTTATAAGTCGCCCGCGCACCGGCAATCGGAAAAAAGTCCTGAATCGCCGTCGTCATCAGGAACGGCCGCGGCGCCAGCGCCAGTGCAAAATCGCCAAAGTCCAATCCCTGCGAAACAAATCCCGGAAACACCTGTTCGGCGTCCTGCGGCCCCGGCCCGGACCATAGCTCGCGCCAACGCGTCATGTAACAGGAGGACACAATCGCCGCCAGCCGCGGCTCCACCGCCGCCAGATACGCCGCCTGCGTCCCACCCCCGGAATTCCCAGCCACAGCAATCCGCTTCGGGTCAATCTCCGGCCGCGTCAGTAAATAGTCCAGCGCCCGAATCCCATCGTAAGTCTCATACCGCGCCATCGTGTGCCCGGTCAGCAACGCCTGCAGCCCCGCCATCGTATGCTCGCCCGTCCCAATTCCCACCTTCGACTTCCCGCTGTCCACATCGAAATACTCGCTCCGCTCCCCCTGTCCCGGCGGGTCAAACGCCAGCACCGCGAACCCCTGCTTCACAAATCCAATAAAAGCGGACTGATACGTCGCCGACGCCTTCCCATTCGCCGAATGACCCGCCACGCCCAGTACCGCCGGATACGGCCCTTTCCCCACCGTCGGCAGATACAAATTCGCCGTCACCCGAAACCCCGGCTGGCTCTCGAAAATGACGTTCTCCACCCGGTACCCATCCCGCGCGAACCCGCCCGTCACCCGCGCCTTCAACGGCGATTTCTCCGCCGGAAACCCGCCAATCAGCTCCACCATCGCCTTGCGCACAAACGCCTGCCGCGCCCGGATCCCATCGGAAGTTTCCAACGCCGCCACCGCGCGCTCCCGCTTGTCCCAATGCCCTTCGGCCTGCTTCGTCAGCCACGCCTCAAACGCGGTGGCGTAGTCGCCCCCCACCGTCAACGCCGCCTGCGCCGGCAGCAACGCCGACAAACCAACCGCCAGAAATAGGATTCGCATGCTCCGCCCGTTGTATCAAACTTCCGGCTCTTTCACTAGCCAAATCGCCACAATCCCCAGCGCATAGATCCCCGCGCAAATCGTCCCCACCTGCGGGTAATCCCCGCCCAGCGCGGCGAACAACACCCCGGCCCCCATCACACCCACCGCCGTTGCAAACCGTCCGGAGTTATACGCCAATCCGGCTCCCGTCGCCCGCACCGCCACCGGAAACAACTCCGGCAAATACAAAGCCAACCACCCAAAAAACAACGTCGCCACCAACCCCTGCGCAAAAACAACGGCATGAAACCCCGGCCGCAGCGGTGCCGTCAACTGGAACATCGCAATCGTCAATGCCGACGCTCCCACACTAATCAACAAGTAACTCCGCCGCCGCCCCATCCATCCCGCCAACTGCGCCCCCAGCAAACTCCCCAACGCCGCCCCGGTCGCCCACCATCCCTGCGTCGCGGCCTTATACTCCGCATTCGTCGCCCCCGCCACCTTGTCCGCCCACGGAATCATCCACTTACTCGCCGCCCACGCCCCCACCATCGGAATTGAACTAATTACAATCGCCGCCAATGTTACCCGCACCAACCCCGGCGCAAACAGATCCCGCAACGGCGTCGGCTTCTTCTTCGCCACCCCGCGCGACTTGAGCCACGCCGGCGACTCCGGCAACGCCACCAATACCAACACCCCCAGCAACGCCGGCGCCCCCGAAAACTGGAAAATCCACCGCCACGAATCCGGCGTAATCGGCCACGCCCGCGCCACCTGCGACAGCAACAAAATGCCCATATTCAACCCCGCCGACATCACCCCCGATACCAACGGCTTCGACGCTCCCGGCCAGCATTCCGCCACCAGCGCCATCCCGTTCGGCCACATCCCGCCCACGCCCAGCCCCACCAGAAACCGCAGCA
>CAMATG010000077.1 GCA_945860645.1 Candidatus Sulfopaludibacter sp. SbA3
CCGGGCCGCTTCCGTTTTAAGGCTTCCGGCGAAGCTCCCCTTCCAGTGCCTCCAGCGCCTTCCCAGCCTCCGTCCATTGGCCCTGCTGTGCCGCCTTTCGATAGCGGTCCATGTGCTGGCGAAGCGTCTCAATCCGCCGAGCCCCTTCAGGCGTCAAACTCACCGGCTGGCTGACTGCCGGTTCTCCTGGCTTGGACTCCTTTGTCACCAGGGCCGGCTGTCCCACCGCTCCCGCCAGCTGCGCCAGCGCCTGTTCATAGGTGTCCGTATAGATCAGTTCGTTCCCGTAGGCGACAACCACCTTCTTCAACTGGGGCATCCTCGCCTGCGAGGCCTGCAAATAAATCGGCTCAACGAACAGGAACGTATCGCCCACCGGTAATACGACCATCTGGCCATGCAATACCTGAGACCCCTGCTGATTCCAAAGCGTCAGATCCTTGGAGATCGTCTGGTCCTGGTTTAGCCGGCTCTCAATCTGCATTGGGCCGAAGAACAACTGCTGTTTCGGCAGCTCCAAAAGCGACATCTGGCCCAGATTCTTGCCATCACATCGCGCAAGTAGCAGTCCAATCAGGTTGTCTTTCCCTCGTGGCGTAAAGGGCAGGACCAGCAGGAACTCGGGCTCCCCGCTTCCCCCGGCCTCCTTTGGCAACACCGCCACAACGTAGTTCGCTTCAATCGGCTTCTTGCCGCCCGCATTTCCCGCCGTCGAGCGCCGCGCGACATCCCAGACGTCCACTTTGTTGTAAAACGCATCGGCGTCCCGCATGTGGTAGGTCAGCAGAATCTCCGCCTGGATCTGGAACAGCCACTCGGGATACCGAACGTGCTCCCGCAGGTCGGCCGGCATCGCCGCCTCGTCCAGAAATAGTGCCGGAAATACACTCCGATAGGCCCGAATCAGCGGGTCGCCCGCCTCAAACACGTAGAGCCGCGTCTCTCCCGTATAGGCGTCCACCGTCGCCTTCACGGAATTCCGCGCATAGTTAATCCCTCCCGACTCCTTCGTCGCCACCCCTTCCGCGTATGGGTGCCGGTCAGAGGTGCTGAATCCGTCAATGATCCACGTCAACTTCCCGTCCGCTCGAATCACAAGGTACGGATCGGTGTCCCATTGCAGGAACGGCGCCAGCGTTTCCACCCGATCCCGAACCTTCCGCCGGATCATCATCCGGCTGTCGTCCTGCAGGTACGACGTCAACAGAATATTCCAGTCGCTGTAGGCGATCGCCGCCGCCGTCCGCATCGCGAACGACCGGATCGGGAACCCGCCCGTGCCATCGTAGTGATTGTGTACGTTCGACGACCCTTCCGGATAGTTAAACTCCGGCTGCGACGTCCGCACGAAAACAGGCTCATGCGCCACTTCGCCGTAGTAGATCTCCGGCCGGGTTAATTGCAGCCCCTGCGCCGTCACCTTCGGCGGCGCGTCCTGGATGAACAGTTGCGGCAGCCCATCCGGCGTAATCCGGTTCGCATCCGCCGCCACTACCCCGTAGCCATGGGTATAAATGACATGCCCATTCGGCCAGCCGCTCCGCGCCGAACCCACCTGTTGAATCTCCAACTCGCGCGGGGCTAGCAGTACCTGCCGCAACTTCCCGCCGATGCGGTACCGGTCCACGTCGGTGTCCACATACGTGTACGGACGCAGCGGCTGGATCTGTGTAATCGTGTCGTGGAAAGCCTGCCAGTCCCACAGCCGTACGTTTTCCAACAGCGCCTGGTTCGCCGCCACGTCAATCTTGCCCGACGGTGTCGCCTTGTGCTGTACCTCTTTCAGCTTCGCTCCCAGCCCGTAGGCCTCCCGGGTCGCCTTCAAATGGTGTTCAATAAAGGGTTTTTGCAGCGTAATCTCATTCGGCCGCACATGCACCGAATTCACGACTCCCGGCACAATCGCCCGCACCGGCAGGAACAACAGAATCAACAGCGCCTTCCGCCCCTGCCCGGCGGCCACCAATCCCGCGGCTACAACAATCAGCGCGGCCCACGCTACCGTCAGCGGAATCGTCACGTTCACCGCCACGTAATCCGCCCCGGTCAGAAACGAGTGGCTGTCATAGAGCGATCCATACCGCCCCAGCCACTCCCGCGCCGCCAGCGCCAATAGCGCCGCCGCGCCCAGATACCGCGCTCCGGACAGGTCCCCGCCGGTCATATCGGCCCAATCGATCATGATCTCTCCGCCCGTGAACCGGCTCCGCAGCGCCCACACCCGGCTCACAATCCAATATCCGATCGCGCAAACGGCAAGCAGGAAGAACAGATAGCCGCTCAGGCTCCGATACACCGGTAGGTCGAAGAAATAGAACTCCAACGGATTGCCAAACACCGGATCCCGCCAATCGCTCGTCGGGTTCAGGTTTCGGCTGCCCAGCCACGTCGCCAAGTCCCACGAAGAAAACTGGGCCGCCGCCAGCAGCCACGCCAATGGCAGAAGCGCCAGCGACGACACCCGGGCGTACCACGCATACCGCGTCACACTGGACCCGGCCGCCTTCAAAGCCCGCGCGTGGACAATCCACAACACCACATACCCGAACGCCGTGGCATAGATAATCGGCGCCGTGTGGACATACATCTGCTTCCACCACGTCTCCAACTGCCCCACTTCGTTCCACCACTGATAGTCCAGAATGGCCGTCGTTACCGTCCTGGCCATAACCAGCAGCAGGAACAGCCCCAGGACGATTCCCCCGCACCCAAAACGCTGACGGCTCCCGCCGCCTCCGCCCTGTCCATCCACTTCAATATCAATCACTGGTCCCGGCATGTGTCACCCTCTTCGTGGCAGCCACAGCCTCCGCGAGGGGAGGTGCGGCTCTCTTTCATAGTAGCCGCTCACCCACCCGGTCCTACTCCCTGGCGTGCTGCGGTGTGCGCGTCCCCTGATAACGAACCGAAAGATGCGGCGTCTCCAGCCTCTTCCCGCCCTGCTTCCGGGACTGCAGACAACTCTCCAGCGCCCCGCTCACAATCAGCGTCCGCTCCACCGGATACGGCGCTTTCCCTGTCACGAACATCTCTTCAATCTTGCTCACCAGACACGCCGAATAGGTGACATTCGGCACCGGCGACAGGAAGAACTGTGTCGATGCAATCCCTTTCCCCTTGATCTTCGCCGCGAAGGTATAGTCGCGCACCGCGCCGTTCAGCATCAATAGCGTCGTCCGCAACCCGTCGTTCCGTTCAATGAAATACGCCGCCGGTTTTCCCACCAGCTTCTTCAATTCGCCCGACCCCCACAGGTCCTGCGTGCGCGCATCCTCCAACGTCAATCCCAACGGCGTGTCGCTGCGCGAGAGCGCCGACACCAGCAACTCCCGTGACCACCGCCTGTCTTCCCACACCGCATTCCCGTCCACCAGTTGGACACTCTTCACGCCCGTCTCGCCGCCCTTCCGGCGTTCCACCATGCATTGCATCGCCTCCAGCGCGTGGTAATCCATCGGGTCGCTCCCGCCCACGCCCACCATCAGCGCCTCTTCGATCTCGCAACCCAGCGGCAACTCCAAATCCGGCAGCCGCCACGTCACCGGCAGGCTCGACCCGGCCAGCATCGGGAAACCCATCTTCTTCGATTGGTCCACCATCCACTTGGCCTTTTCAAAGCTGTAGGAGAGATGCTTGTCGTTGTAGACCGGCACGCTGCGCCCGTCTTTGGCGAAAACATCCACGCACTGTTTGAAGAACTCATGCCGCGGATACAGCACCTGGCCCAGATCGTTCTTCGGGTAGTCGCCGTGCTCGGCGATGATCAGCACCGCGTCCACGGCCAGCTTATCGCCGCCGCAACGCAACGTCTCGGCAATCGTCGGATAGACGTTGAAGCCGAACTCCTTCGCCCGCTCCTGGCTCTGGTCGCCCTCCGGCTTCTGGTCCACATACAACGACACCACTTGCATGTCGCCCTTGTGCCACTTGCCGTGCAGCGGATAGCCAATCAGCAACCGGTCGCCCATATGCTGGGCGTGGGACAGATACCGGTAGATGGTCGTGAGGATCGCAACTCGTTTCGGCATTAGCCTCTCCAGAACGTGGAATCGGTCGGCGCAGCGTACGCCACTTGGGATAAATGCGGCGTCTCCAGCCGCTTTTCCCCTTGGAACAGGCTGTCGACGCCCGCCGCCGTCAAACCCGTCGTCAGCAGCGTCCGCTCCAGCGGATACGGCGATTTCTTGTTCAAAAACAGCTTCTCGATGTTATTCGTCAGCGGTGAAAAGAAGTTCGCCAGCGTCGTCCGCCCCGGTGGCATCGGCAGGTACATCTGCGTCGAAAACGGATCTTTTCGTCCGTCAATCGTGCAGGCGAAATTGAAATCCTCCACCAGTCCGCCGAACAGCAGCATCGACGATTTCAATCCGTCGTTGTGTTCGTACACGTACGCCACCGGTTGCCGCACCATCCGCTGCATCGATTCGAGCGTCGGGAAATCGTTGTTGAATCCCGGTCGCGACGGCTTCAACGTATGGCTCCGGCACAGCGCCGCGTCCATCAACTCGCGCGACCAAACCCCGTCCTTCATCGCCTGCCAGAACTTCTCGCCGCGGTAGGCCTGCACCCATTTCACGCCGCTCTCCCCGCCCTTGCGCCGCTCCACCATGCACTGCAGCGTCTCCAGCGCATGAAAGTCGTAACTGTCCACGCCGCCATACCCCACGCAAACCGCCTCGCGAACCTTGGCGTTCACCGGCATTTCCACGCTTGGCGTGCGCCACGTCACAGGCAGACTCGACCCGGCCATCAGCGGAAACCGCATCTCCCGGCTGGTGTCGTACATCTCTTTCGCCCAGTCCCAGTTCCACGACAGATGCTTGTCATTAAACACCGGCACCGCGCGCCCGGAATCCTTGAAAACCTTCGTGATTTCCTTGAAGAACTCATACCGCGGATACTTCGTCTGCCGCTTTTCGTTCCGCTCGTACTTGCCGTGTTCGCCGATCAGCAACACGCCGTCCACCGCCAGTTTGCCCGTCCCCAGCGTCAGCGCATCGGCGATCGACGGGTAGATCTTCATCGACGGGAACTCTTTTTCCCGTGACCGGCTCAAGTCGTTGCCCCCCACCTGGTCCACCCACAGGGACACCAGATCAAACGGCGGCTTGTGATGTGTGCCGCCCCATCCGTAGCCGATCAGGAACCGGTCCACAATATGCTGCGAGTGCGAAAACTTGAAATAGATCGTGCAAATCGCCGCGATCTTTGGCCGCCCGGTCGCCGCCGTCGCCGAGGCCACAAACGGCACTCCCGCCAGTACTTCTCTTCTGGAAATCATTTCTGTCTCCGCTCCCGTAAGGGTTAGGCTATCATGCAAATTTTGGCGCGAATCGGACGAAATTGTCGAGGCTCTCCCGGATGCAACCCCTTGACCCCAGCCCCATTCTCCAGCTGGCCGAGGTCGGTTTCGAGTTGTTCGCCAAGCCCGGCACCCGTCAGTTGACTTGTGGCGAACAGGGCGCCGAAATCGCCCTCCATCCTAGCGGCATTGCTGCTTCCTTCCACTCTTTCGTCGTCATGAATTTCGGCGATCGCATCGGCGATGGCCCGGATGCTAAATACGCCAACATGCCGGCCGACGTTCTCCACCTCGACAGTTCCAGCCCCCGCTACAACGGCGGCATGAACAACCGTTCTGGCTCGAACTTCCCGAAGCCCTTCGCGCCGGCAAACCGATATTCGAAGAGCGCCGCGAAGAACTCCGGCGGCTGGAATAGTCCGTGAGCGCGGTGACCGTGCCATCCCTCATCAATTTCGCAGCCTGCACCGAGCAGTTCCACTTCTGCGCATCAGAACCCTATGCGCCATCGGCCTGCTCAGCATCGAAACGGCCTGTCTCCCTCCGCACCTCACCTGCACGTCTCCGCCGCCGGAATCTCCGGCCGCATCCAACCCGTGCAGCGCTAAGTCTTTCAGCACCCCCTTGTCCCAAGGCCGGCAACATTACCACAGGCATAATTCACCACGCCGGGAGCATCCATGGTAAAGATGCTCGTCATTCCCGCTTCGCGCGCCACCCCGCCTCCCGGTGGAGCGTTGGTGGCGTTTGAAGCCGTCATCAACGATGTCCGGCGACTAAGCCCGGCGCGAAAATCTCTCTGATCGAATTCGGCGACGCGTTCGATTGCTCGGCGGCCGATTTCAGCTGGTGGCGCACGGAGGTTGGGTTCCGACGCTTTCCTCGTCGGCCGTCGTCGCCTACAAATAGCGGCGACGGCCGTTGGGATCCGCTGCTAAAACACCAGCTTCAGCGCCAGTTGGAACTGGCGCTGTGCGCCGAAATCACCGCTCGAAACCGCTCCCGTAATCTGGCCGAACGCCGCCGCCGAGGAACTCCCGATCGGCAGCAGGAACGTGGCCCGGTTGGCGACGTTGAACACTTCTCCGCGGAACTGCGCCGAAATGCGTTCGGTGATCGGGATGCGCCGGTAGATGCCCAGGTCGACGTTGACGGCCTGCGCGCCGCGCATCGTCGTTCGTCCAACGTTGCCAAACGTCCCAACGGCATTCACCTGCCAGGCCGGCGTATCTCCCGGCGCGCAGTTTCGCCGCGTCCCGTTGGCTAGCAACGTACATGGATTGAACCAGCGGGACGGCGTTGGATCGGCCACGCGCCAATCTCCAATCGCGTTCGGCCGGTCCGCGCCGCCGTCCGTGTTGCTCTCGTCGCGGCCGGAGGTAATCGTGAACGGACGCCCCGCCTGCCACGTGAAGATGCCGGTCGTCTGCCAGCCGGAGACAACGGCTTTCGCGAACCGGTTGCTGACCAGCTTTCCGAAGGGCAGGGAATAGACGGTCGACATCACAAACCGGTGCGGCGTGTGGAATGTCGAAACGCCGCGTTCGGCCCGCAGATCACGCGCATTCTGCGCGAAGGCCGGCGCCGCCGCGTCGTCGGTCGCCACCCCTGGTGTGTAGTCCAACGACTTCGACCACGCATAGCTCGTCAGAAAGCTCAGACCCTCACTCAAGCGCCGCTCCAGACGCACCGCCATCGAGTTGAAATTGGAGTTTCCCATTGCCGTAATGTAGCCGCCCGTGATTCCGCCCCAACCCCGATAGGGCCGGCGGCTCGCCACCGTGCCCGTGCCCGGCAAAGCTTGATTGATGTTCAGCCCAACCGGCAGCTTGCGCCCAGCAGATCCCATATACGTCACGTCCAACACCAGATTCCGCGCCAGCTCGTGCTGCACGCCGAAGCTGTACTGCCCGATATAGGCCGTACGGATGTCCCTCTGAATCCCCGGCGCCACCGGCGTACTCGTCGTCAGGTTGAACATATCCCGCAGATTCGTCAGGAACGGCGGCGAGAACGGACCGGCCTGCTGCGCCTCCCGGAACGGGGAGCTGCGCGAGAGCGGCGTGATGCCATTGCCCACCATCTGAATGTCATAAAACAGCCCGGCCCCGGCGCGAATAACAGTCTTCCCCGCATTCGCCGGACGGTAGGCCAGCCCGACGCGCGGGGCAAAGTTGTTGTAGTCGGTATCGAACACCTGCCTGCCTATCCCCGCGCGCGCCCGCATTAGCACCGCTCCGGTCGGGCTCAAAAACGCCTCCCGGTCCCCGGCCACAATCAGCGTATTCGTCGATGGGTCGAAGCTCGACAGCTTGTTCACCCGCTCCGTCAGCGCCGGATACAACTCGTAGCGGATGCCCAGGTTCAACGTCAGTCGCGCATTCAATTTCCAGTCATCCTGGAAGTACGCTCCCGATGAAGTCAGCACTGCGTTGTGGAACGGTTCGCCCAGCGCCCGGCTGGCTTGAAACGGAAAGCCCAGCAGTAGATCGGCAACCGAATTCCCCGTATATCGCCCATCGAAATTGAAGCTGCCGCGCCCCGTCGACGTGTTGAACGAGTTGAACAGGAAGCGGAAATAATCGCCGCCCATCTTGAATGTGTGGGTCCCGCGGATGTAGGTCATCGTGGCCACGTAGTGATACGTGTTTTCCCCGCGCCCCTGCGGTTGACTGGTCCCGCCGCCGATGCCCGCGTATCCGGTCAGCGACACGCGCGGAGCGCCGTTGTTGAACGGCGTCTTGCCCACGTCCGTCAGGCCCAGAATGCCCAGTTTGCTCACAACGTCGACGTTGTAGTCCTCCTGCAGGTTCAACACTTTCAGTCGCGAGTAGCCCGCCCTTACTTCCGCAATCAACTGCGGCGAAAAGATGTGCGTCCAGTTCGCTACGGCGTGCTGTGTGCCCGAACTGCCCAGCGTGCCGTACCCCGGCAATCCCACGCCCGCCAGCGGCGACAGTCCGCCGCTGTCCTGCCACTCATACACCAGATACGCGCTATCTTTTTCCGAGAACCGGTGATCGCCGCGCGTCATGAACTGGTGCGCCTCATTCTTCGTCGCCGCCGATACATTGAAATTCTGCGTTCCCGTTGTGTTGGGCAACGGGTACAGCGATAGCAGTCCGACGCCCTGCGGGCTCAGCGAGGCCGCCGGAATCCGATTGCCGGGAAATGGCGTGTTGCCGTTCCGCGGATCGCGAATGGCGGCGGTCAACCCACTGAAGTCTCCGCTCCGTAATGCCGCGTTCGGAAGCGTCGCCCGGCTGGAATCCTGCTGTCCGCGCAACTGCCCTTCATAGCCCAGAAAGAAGAACGTCTTGTCGCGCCGCAGTCGCCCGCCGGCCACCGCGCCGAACTGGTTCCGCCGGAACGGCGGCTTGCTGGGGGCAAAGAAGTTCCGCGCGTCAAACGCCGAGTTCCGGTGAAACTCCCACATCGAACCGTGCAAATCGTTGCCGCCGGATTTCGTCGTCACCATCACCTGTGCCCCGGAAGCCCTGCCGTATTCTGCCGAATACGTCCCCGTCATCACCTTGAATTCGCGCACGGTATCCAGAATCGGTGTATGGCTCGCCCCGTCGGAGGCGGAGTTGTTGTCGATCCCGTCTTTCACATACAGGTTCGACACCTCGGAAGCACCCGCAATATTCAGTCCTCCGCGGCTGGCGTTCGCCGAACCCTGCACCGCCGGCAACACGTTCGGTTGCAACACCGCCAGTTGCAGGTAATTCCGCCCATTCAGCGGTAATTCCACAATCTTCCGCTGCTCCACCACGCCGCCGATGTTGGAGTTGTCCGCATTCAAAAGCGGCGCCGTAGCCTCCACTTCAATCGTCTCGCTCACCGCGCCCAGCTTCAGGCTGATATCCACGCGGAAGTCCTGCCCGGTCTCCAGCACAATGCGCTTGGTGATCTCGCGGCGAAACCCCTCCCGCTCCGCCACCAGCGTGTACGGTCCTGGCTCCAGTTGCGGAATGACGTAGTCGCCCGTCGCCGCCGTTTGGACAGATCGCTTCTGGTTCGTGTCCAGATTCGTAATCGTGATCGACGCTCCCGGCACCGATGCACTGCTCGCGTCGGTCACGCGCCCCATCACGGTCGAACGAATATTCTGAGTAAATCCCGGCAGCGCAATGGCCGCCAATAGAACAAGACGGACTAGAGTCCGCCGAACGGTATGCATGAGATTCTCCCCCGAGATCGAACTATCCAACCGCTACAAGGCTGTCAGTGGTCCGGAAATAAATCGTATTGCCCAAGATGGCCGGCGTCGCGAAACAGGGTTCCCCCATCTGGTTTCGCGAAAGTAACTGATACGTTGGCCCCGCCTTCACGACATAAACAGCGCCATCGAGCGACGGGAAAAAGATTTTCCCATCGGCGCCCACCACCGAGGCATAAATCTGCGCATCCGCGGATAGGCGCTGCTCGTACATCTTCTCCCCGGTCTTGGCGTTCAGGCACCGGACAACCCCGTTTGTGTTGCCCAGATACACGTAGTCCCCGTACACCAAAGGCGTCGAAATGTAGGACCCCGCGCCCATCGTCGCCCACACCAATCCGTCATTCGGCTTCCCGCCCGCCTGCGGCGTCAGGTCGCCTTTGGCATCGGGCCGGATGACATACACCGGGGCCTTGCCCCCGTGCGCATTCGTCAGGTAAATCCACCCGTTCGCCGCAAACGGCGTCGGAATCGGGTTGTCTCCGCCGTTGCCAATCCGCCACAGTTCCTTGCCCGTCTCCAGATCGTAGGACACACTCCACGGCCACCCGTTCGTCACCACCTGCACCCCGGTCGCGCTGGCGTGAATGTACGGTGTGCCCCAACTCCGCTCGCAAATCCCTTTCCGGGACACGCGCCAGATTTCCTTCCCATCGGCCAGACTCAACACCACCAGATACGGGTTCGACGGGTCGTCGCACAACAGCGCGATCCGGTTCTGGTAAACCGCCGGTGAGCTGGCGTACCCCCAGCCAATCCCATACTTGCTGACGTTCACAACGCCCAGATCCCGGCTCCAAAGCAGCTTGCCGTCCAACTTGTAGCAGTACAGCCCTTCGGATCCGAAAAACGCCACCAGGTGCTTCCCATCCGTCGCCAGCGTGGTATTGGCGTGGGTGGCCTTCTCATGCCGCGTCGCCCGCGGCTTGGCCGCCTTGGCAGTCTTCTGCCACAGCTCCTTCCCCGTCTTTGCGTCGTAGCAGAGCACCACCCAGCTCTGCTCTTCGTTGTCTTCCGCCGCCGTCGGCTCACCCCCCACCGCTAGTTTCAACGGCGCCTTCCCGGCCGCCTTCCGTACCGCCGAACACACGTAAATCCGCTCTCCGGCAATGATCGGGCTCGAATGACCCAATCCCGGAACCGCGCTCTTCCACCGCACCCCCGCCAACTGTCCCTCCGCCGGGTCCGCGTTCCATTTCGCTGGTAGCGTCGATCCCTCCGCCAACCCCACGCCTTCACGCCCGCGAAACGCCGGCCAGTCCGCGCCAACCGCCAGCGCGCCGGATAGTCCCCAAAACCCTCTTCTCGATAGCTGCATGCACGTCCCCTCTTCATCGATCCCGGTAACTGACCATGCTACCTTCGAGGGACGTCACTGGGTCCGAAACAACAAAATTGCAAATCGGCAAAACGATGCGGACCTGCTACTCTGCAAAGATTCTACCGTAAAGCGCCCTAAGGACTTTCATGTTCCGCCTATTTGCCCTCTTTTTCCCGGTGATCTCCCTCCTCCCGGCCCTCCGCGCCGAAATCCGCCAGTTCGACCGCCTGCTCCTCCTGGAAACCAAGGGCGAAACCTCCGCCAGCGTCAGCCTCGGCGATATCGATCGCGATGGCGACCTCGATGTCATCCTCGCCAAAGGCCGCCATTGGCCTCTCCACGACCTCATTCTTCGCAACGACGCCAAAGGCCACTTCACCACCGAAACCCTCAGTGAAACAGCCGATCGCACCTACTCCGCCGCCCTTGCCGACCTCGACGGCGACGGAGATCTCGACATCGCCGTCAGCAACGACAAACCCGACAAAAAACTCATCTATCTGAACGATGGCGGCGGCCACTTCAAAATGGCCAGCACCTTTGGTGACCCCGCCTGGTCTACCCGCTACATCACCGTTGCCGACTTGAACGGCGACAACCGCCCCGATATCCTCGTAGCCAACCGCAGCTCCAAGCCCGAACTTCCTCGCCCCAGCCAGCTCTGCCTCAACGACGGCAAAGGCGCCTTCCCCACATGCACCCCGCTCCCCACCCAGTCCGCCACCATCATCGTCGCCGCCGATCTTGACGGCGACGGCTTTAACGATCTCCTCATCCCCCACCGTGACGGCGGCCAGAGTCTCGTCTTCTGGAACGACGGCAAGGCCAATTTCGGCCCGCCCTCTCCGTTCGGCCCCGCCCACTCCCAGATCCGCGCCGCCGCCGCAGCAGACATCGATGGCGACGGCAAACGGGATATCGTCGTCGGCGACGAACAGCTGGGCCTCTTCGTATTCCTCAATTCCGGCAAACGCCAATTCGCCGCGCCCGTGCCGCTCGGAGACAAATCAATTGCACCCTATTCGATTGGCCTTGCCGACATGGATAAAGACGGCAAAATCGACATTGTCGCCGGCAACTATCAGGCTCCCGGATCTGTCTTTTTTAATCGGTCCAAGGGTGCACAATTGAATTTCCAGGAAGGCAAATGGGGCGATGGAAAAGGGGCCGTCTACGGCCTGGCCATCGGCGATCTCGATGGCGACGGCTGGCCCGACATTGCCGCCGCCCGGTCCGATGCGCCCAATGGAATCTGGTTCAGCGGCGCCAGGTAGTTCCCTGGCGCTCAACATCAGTTCCGGAACGGGCTTCACCCGCCCGCATTGGTCGTCTGATCCCAAAAAGTCTTTCCGCCCGAACCCAGCAGCCGCGCCGATGCGTGGTCGGTCTTGAAGTATTCCACCGTCAGCTTCGCATACGAAAACGCAATCCGCTCCATTGGCAGGTTCTCACCGTTCGTGCGTTCGGCCAGAGAAACAAAGCCCTGCACATGGCAGTTATCAAAAATGTAGGCCATGTAAGTCGCCTTTTCTCCGGTCGCGCGGCACAGATGTACTGTCAACTTCGGGACCGGCGTCCCCTTCGCGCAAAACAGGAACAGCTTCGGTGTCCCGGCATCAATCGTTTTTGTGATGGTGAAGAGTTTGAAGTCCGCACGCTCGGAAAAGTGGGATCCGCCGGAACTCAGGGAGCCTGTCACGGCGTGCTGTAATCCCAGCGAAAACTCCACCAGTTCGATCCAATCTTTGTGCCTGGCATCGGTACATTCGCCTTTGATACTGCTGATTTCTAAAAAGTAATCGGTAGCCAAAAAATGCTCCTAACTGTCATATCGGTTGTTTCGGCTTGAAGGAATACCGGGGCGACGTTGAAATCCCCCGGACAACAGAAAACGCCGGCCCTCCCGAAGGAGAGCCGGCGTCGGTGCGTCGGACACGAAGTGGAGCGGACTAACCACCAACGTTCGTGGTCTGATCCCAGAACGTTTTGCCCCCGGAGCCCAGCAGCTTCGCCGTGGCGTGATCGGTCTTGAAGTATTCCACCGTCAGCTTGGAGTAGCTGAATGCCACTTCTTCCAGCGGCAGATTCTGGTTCAACGCCTGTTCGGCCGCCGCGGTGAACGACTGCACGTGGCAGTGTTCAAAAATGTAGGAGAGATAGGTCGTCTTCTCGCCGGTCGCGCGGCACAGGTGAACCTGCATCTTCGGAATCGGTTCGCCCTTCGCGCAGTAGAAGAACAACTTCGGCGTCGCGATGTCGATCGTCTTCTTCACCGTGAACAGTTTGAAATTCGCGCGTTCGCTGAACTGCGAACCGCCAGACGACAACGAGCCCGTCACGGCGTGGTTCACACCCAGATCAAACTGAATCAGCTCGATCCAGTCCTTGTGCTTGGAGTCCGTCGACTCGCCCTTGATATTGCTGATCTCTAAGAAATAATCGGTTGCCATGGTACTTCTCCTTAAGTGAGTCTAGGTTGATTGGTACGGCTAACTGGGGACTCTTGGGTCTGTCAGCCGAAAGATAAACTCGAAAACTGTGAGTGCCACCGGATCGCTCCGTCCGTCTTCCGCTCTCATATCTACACGCGCAGCTGGCTGGGAAAAGCCATCAAAATATATTGTTTCCCCCGCCCCGCCTATGTTCGCACAATGCAAAACGCCGGCACCCCCCGAAGGAGTGCCGGCGTTTGTTTCCGAAGCGAAAGCCCGTCGATCAACCACCCAAGTTCGTCGTCTGATCCCAGAACGTCTTGCCGCCGGAGCCCAGCAGCTTCGCCGTGGCGTGGTCGGTCTTGAAGTATTCCACCGTCAGCTTGGAGTAGCTGAACGACACATCTTCGAGCGGCAGATTCTGGTTCAGCGCCTGTTGCGCCGCCGCCGTGAACGACTGCACGTGGCAGTGCTCAAAGATGTAGGAAAGGTACGTCGTCTTCTCGCCCGTGGCGCGGCA